>DASXUJ010000064.1 GCA_036504895.1 Syntrophorhabdaceae bacterium | reverse complement strand
TATTCAGTTTTTGATGAAAAAGATCGTCAATTATGCGAAATTTTAAAATTCGCATCACACTAAGTATCGAAAGTAGATAGCCAGGCACTGCATAAAACCAGTACTCGTTCTTGTTGACCGAAACATAAAGAATGATCACATAAATTCCAAAGAAAAGCGTAATGTTTTTAAATAAATCCGCAAGGTTTTTTTTAAGAAATCTCTTGCTTATATCAAAGTGACCCACACGTGATTTAGTATCCAATTGATCAAGGAAAGATCTCAGTCCTTGCATGAATGAGAACGCAATCATTAAGCCGATGAAGTTAGACACGTCGTAATAGGTGAACGGAGTAATCTTATCTAACTTGGCAAAAAGATAGCTGAAAAATATGAAACCGCCAAAGGTCACTGTTCCAAGAATCAATCGAAAATATTTTGGAGGATCTTGGCCGTATGAGTATTTCCACATATAGATAATAAACGAAGTACTCATAACAACAGTGATGATCCATAGTAGAAACTTCTCCATCAGATCAACTCCTATCATCATCGTGCCTACTCTGGTTGTACAGCGGCCAAGCTCAAGTAAGACCGTTATTTATGCGCAGATTTAACCTTGTGTCCCAAAAAACCTAATCTGCCTCCTCACTTCAGCGAGACACTTACCTTAAGATCAGAACCAATAGAACTTTTACTTTCCATCATTGTCTCTAATCGATCAAAGAACTTCAACATAAAATATCGGTCTATGAATAGCGGCACGTAAAAAGGGTTCAGAAGAACAGCAAGCGGAGCAGCAGGAAAACGTCTCGTGAGTCTGAGTTTCACTTTTTCAAATCTCGCAGATAATAATCTCATCTCGCTCGCACTGTCGGAGACTAAGATTACCTACCATAATGCGAAATCCTTGAACCGGTCCTATTCCTTGACAATAAATGTGGTGATTCCTATAATGAAAGTTAATCAATATTCTTCGATGGTAAGGGAACCCCCTAGGGGACGTTCTTGACATATGATCCCTGAGAAGCAACCCGTCTTTTCAGCTTGGTCAAAGGTCAAGCGCCACTCGTCAGCCCAACCCGTCTACTTGGATGGTGATGCCGGCAAAACGGCATGAGAGCGGCTCCATTCCAGCCCTAAAAGAGTACCTGCGGGGACGTTGGTTCAAAGTGAACTTATTATTGGCACCATGAACTTCGAATCGACGCGATGCACTCTCCGAAACTTCACTTTGAACCAACGTCCCCTAGGTACGTAGACTCGGTTAGTTGCGCTAATCGTTGAAAAACATCTTGTCCGATTTCGCGACGTGGGCCATGCATTTTAGTAGCGAGACCCCTGTTGGCGTCAAGTTATCCGCTTCGTCAATTATTCCTCGTGGCAGATGGGGATCCCTGATCTTCTTCCTTCTCATGGGGCCTTTTAAGTCATCGAGAACCGATTCCGTGAAAACGTGGTGTTTACCGTTGCGAATATCCCTACAAACGAGACGGAATAACCTTGTGAGTTCATTCGAATCTTCAACCAATACTTTGTCAACACCAATGTCAATTTCCGCTATATATCTTAAGAAGCCCTGAGTGCTTTGCGAGAATTGCATCTTAGTCAATTCAGGGTAGTAGTTCTTATGAGCATCAAATTTTTCCTTATAAAAAATATCTACCCAAGGACTGACATACGTCCATTTGTTAACGCGCTGTTTATCGAAAACGTATTTTAGCGTCTCTTGCATCTCCTGAGGCAATCCTTCCCCTCTGTACGTAATCTTGAAAATACACTCTCCTTTGAATAATCCTTGATATACCCAGGGCACCTGCATGTTACCAATGTTTAATTCCATTGCAGTATCTGGAAAAATAGAGGCGTTGTGCATAATTGTGCTTCTCATCCTAAATCTCTTTGAATCAGCGTCTATTCCATTTATTACAGCAAAAACTCTCACATCTCGGGCAGGTAATTTGCCAGAATTTGTCAAGACAAAGGTATATTCCAACGGATCGGGCGCATCGGTGTCGACATCGACTCTGCGATGAACTTCTTTGATGAATATGACAGGTTTATAGTTCAATAGAATATCTTTGCTCTGGAGATCAATCGCATATGCTTGTTTATTGAGCCCCTCGGCTTGCAGTCGAATTGATTTGGCCTGTTGTTTCAACCCCTCTGCTTGTTGCTCCAGGGCCTTATTTTGTTGCTCTATAGTCTTATGAATTAAGTTTACATTTTCGATAAACTTGGTGAGATTGTTCTGTGCCACCAAGACAAGCCAAAAAGTGAGCAAAGCCAAGGCCAGCGTGGAAATGGCGGTAATAAAAGCCGATACTTCAGCTGTTTTACTCTTAACCGCCCTCTCTGGCCGGAGTTTTTTATTATCTTGGTTTAATCCGATCCTATGCCATTTTCTCATACGATTGTTATGCCGCGCTCATCCCCCCGCAATGCCACAATCCACACCGTAATAAAATCGAGTCGGACAGTACCGTGCGCCACTAAAAGAATATCTTTGTCTTTCTGCATCTCTCCGAATCTTCTTCCTCGTCCCACCGCCCATCTAGTGAGTCGAGAAGTCTCTCCATGGATATCTTTCGGTCTCACCGGTAATTTTAAATCTTTCTTCAGAGAGGTCTAATATCGGATAGGTCAATTTCTCGTAATATTCAAGATCAGCACTTCTGAAAGTGAAGGAATCACCTCTTTTAACGACTAGATATTCCGCATGGTGATGATTCAATAAAGCTCCTTGTATATTGCCACCAACAAATATTGAGCTGGGGTCTTCAACTATTTCTTTAAGCACCTCAACAGAAGCAACATGGATTGCCTCCTCCAATTCCATTTTATAGCAATATGCGTTAATCCTAGTTAAGATCTTTTTCTTTACCTCTACGCAATCATCTCCAATAACTGAAATAAGTATCTCATTTTCTTCCGCTACCTCATCGAAAGAAAATCTATTATCATCGGCCTTAAGTTCGAAGAACCGAATCCTACCCTTGTGATCATTCATTGCAAAGCAAATATTCAAATGTTGATCTCCTGCCGAGTCCCAAAATTGATAGACCTTCTCCTCAATTAGGTTTTTGATATGGTCATACCATAGACAACTAGTGCCTCTCAAGAATCCATCGACATAGAGAAGACTCTGCAACCCTAAAGAAACGTTCCCTGCGACCGAGCAAAGAACATCAAATCTTTCGGAGTACAGAGCCTCAGGTTGAGATATGATCTGTACCTTTACCCCGTATGGGTTCTGATGAACAATTCTTTCATTAGATGGCAAAAAGGCAGCTCGCTGAGCTTTCGAGGTGGTAGTCAGCAGTGAATCTGACAATGCGTTTGCTCTGTAACTGTCTAAACTGTATGTTATACAAAGAGTCATTTCATTCTATGAGCCTACCCGTCTTAGCTCCGACATCTTTTGAATCTCCCCCAGCCACCCATAATGGGATTGAGCCAAATTTTGTGGGCGAACCTGGAGAGGGATTTCCAGGAGCATTGTTCTCGCGGTGAGATTCGAGCAATATCGCACACTTGATAGCCGGTTTTGGTCAATCTTTTGTTCAGTCTTTTGTGAATATTAACATATCTCGAACATACAAACCTATTCTGTCGCAATCCCCGCTGCAATGTCAAGTGAATAGAATCAGACATGAGACCAGAATCTCTTCTCGGCTGTGCCATTGAATACCACTTCAAATCGGCAAACCGCCAATTAATAAGACAAGGCGCAACTTGGGGAAGTACGGCGGAAACATTCTCCCATGAGAAGTTACGTATAGCGCGCAAAACAGCCATCGCGGGGAGCAGATCCGGGTAAATGGCACCTAAGACCGAGGCGTCAGTATTGCATTATAATGGCAAGGCCATGCTTCCGGAACGTTGCAGCCACCGCGAGAAGACAGGGTCCACCATGCGGAACACCCCTCTGACCTTATCTATGTAATTAAGAGCGATGAGCTTACCCGCGGCACCTTGGACCCCTCCGATGGACTCGAGACCATGCTTGGCCATGTATCCTATGGAGTAAGACAAGGCAGAGGGGTCTGCCCTTGACACCGGACAAGTTGCCCGGCACTAGGAGTAAAACGTTAACAGTTTAGATAAGTTATGTCTACGCTAGGTTCGTAGGTGAGGTAGGGATACCCTTCAGTATTTGTTGTCGCCCCCCTGCAGGGGCTTGATTGAAAATCGTTGGCATAGGCTGTAACTACTCGCGGAAACAACGTCCATTACGTCTCTGATTGATACCTTACCTCTTCCACATGACCGTCCGCGAGAATCTTAGCCACAAAAGGGCGTTCATGTTGCTCGGCAAAGCGTTGCATGCGCCGCCACGCACTATTGATGAGCTGGACGAGCTCCGGAGCGGTCTTTCCTTTGTGGGAAGTGATGACAAAAGCCCCTATTCCGTGGCGGATGAGGGCTTTGCGTATCATGGGTTTTTTGTGAAAGTCACTATCCTTGGAAAGAAGGAAACAGTCGGGATGATCCGCGAGGGCGCTCAGTACCTCCTCATCGGGAATACCGCGCTTCATGAGGTCCGTTTGGGGTTTAACCGGGATACCACATTCGGTCAGGCCTTTTACTATGCGGTGGCCCGAAAGGTTTTCATCGAGAACGAGGATCAGGCTGCCGCGCGCTGGTCGATCTCGCAACGCAGGGCCTCTTCAACGGCTGCCATATCCAGATCATAGTCTGAGGCTATATCGTTCAGGCTTTCGCCCCCGCTATATCGTTCGAATACCATCAAGGTGGTTATACGGGTGCCCTTTATGACGGGCCGACCGTAGACCACTACGGGGTCCATCACTATGGCCTTGGGAGACGTGTCATATGGGAGAGGGTAGAATCGCGTAGGTATCTGATTCGGGTCGCGTTCGATGCGCTGAAGAAAACGAGAGAGAATTTCAGGGATTCCGCCCTGTCCCTTTCGGGACGCGCTTACCGGATATTCCAGCTCCCGCACAAACAGATCATATCCGTCGGTTTCGAGGTCCAATTCCGCCAGGGGGTGGTCAGTCTGATACTTGTCGCGGAGCCATTCTATGGCTGTCCGTATCCGCTGCATCGGTACCCGGTGGGTCCTGCGCAACGCCCGTAAGACATGAGATTCGACGAGATTGATGAAACTGAGAGGCGCTACGGTATCGCGCTCTGCCGGCACCAGTATCCCCCCGTCCTTCGATCTGGTCCACGACCGTAGCGTGGTCGGCTGAATGCGGGCGTAGCGGCTCACCTCCACCAGGGAGTAGAGGGGAAGATAACGCTGATCACTCACTCTTGTCTCATCCATTCTATTTTCGAAAACACTGCCTCCCATTCTTCAGGTCACCCCTGCCGCGTTCTTAACGTAACACTTATTGTCTTTTATACCATATGCCGTTAGTTGTCAAATCACGTTAGGCTCAAGGGAATCGACGGTATGCTGCCGGGAGCGCGGAGGACGGCTATCCGGGTGACGCCCGGAAACGTGTCAACTCACCACTTGCGGGTCGGCTCTAAACCGCGTTTGACTGCTTCATCGTCACTGTCTACGTATCTCTTCAGATTATCGACGTTTTCTTCGTGTTGGATCTTCATTGCTTCCAGGAACATCCGATCGGAGGCTTTCAGCGGGAGGCCCCGGTTCCTTTGGATATATTTGGCGACCCATTCCTGTCCCCTGACCAGCAGGCGCAATTTCTCGTCAATTGTATTGAGGGCCCTGATCTTATCGACGAAGTCTCCTGTTTGTGATGTTGGCTTCCCTCCTGAGTTTCTTATAAATGTAGTCAGTATTTGACAATTCATCCCCTCGTCGAGAAGGAACTTCTTCAGCAGATCTCTTTCGTCCTGCTCGTGGACCTTTTCCGAAAGGTCATTCAGGGTCTGCACTCCTGCTCTTTCGGCTTCAAGCAGCCTGTTGTAGAAAGCTACTAGATCCTGGTTCATATGGGCTTTGTATGCCGGGGTCTGGTTGGCGCTGTCGTCGTACTCTTCCATGGGCTCCTACGACAGAAATATAAGTATGAGGCGTGGGTCGCGCAAAGCCCGCCTTGGGGCAATCTGCGGAGCAAGTGTATAATTTCATCCGCACTGCGTCGATACGCGATTTCGTGTGGTCATGCGCTTCCGGGATAGACGATCCTTACTCCTTCCACGCGGGCCCAGGGTGTGAGCCTGTGTTCCTGATATACCCCGTCTTTGAAAATGTGCCGCACTATAACCCCTCGCACGTAAAGGGCGTCGGCGATCAGTGATCGGTGGCAGCGCCACGGAAGTGTTTCGGCGCACATGAGAACGGGATTGTGGGAGGTGCTGCTCTCCATGAGCTTTTCTACATTTGCCCTGAATTCATCCGTCTGCATGTAGTCCGCAAAACCCCTGAACGAAGGGTTGTGCCATCCCTGGTTGGGGGAGTCCGGACCGGTCTTTCTCAGGCCCCCCAGGCCGGGCACATGAAGATACCCTATCCCATGTTGGGCAAGGCCGGCGGGCAACGTCTCTTTGTTGAACTGGGGATTATGCCGGGACCGCGGTATGGTCCGGACATCGATAACAAGATCTATGTCGAAGGATTCGAGGAGAGAGACAAAGGAGGGAAGGGGGCGGGTCGAATGACCTATCGTAAATATGGGGTGGGTAATTTCTTTTTCCATCGTGCATCGTTATTGTTCCGGATTATAGGCCCGGCGGAAAGGTCCGACTAGCCTGTCGAGCAGACAGGCAGACCCGGCACGCGGCATATGCCAGCGGCAACGCGCCGAATACGATGAAGATGAGGTCCGCCGGCATGCGGAGCCATTCAATCGTATGCGCCGCGGATGTATTCAGGTACGCCGGGTTTCGTGCGTGCCAGTACCCGTTATTCAGCACGTCGAGGAGCTGCAGGACCCCGCCCGGGAAAAGACTCATGAGCACCATGAGGGCAAGTCCCACGTTCAGGCCGAAGAAAGAAACCTTCACATACTTTTCGATTCGCTCCCATTGCTCCCCCGTGGAAGTCTGGCGAAGACCGAAAACGATGTAGGCCACGCCGAGCATTCCGAATACACCCATGAGGGCGGCATGGCCATGGTTGGCGGTGAGATTGGTGCCTGCCTCGAAATAGCTGATGATGGGGAGGTTGATGAGGAAGCCGAATATCCCCGCTCCGACAAAATTCCAGAAACCCACGGCCATGAGGAAATAGAACGTCCATTTGTGCGGGATGATACTCGCTTTGCCGCGTGTCTCGGAATTTAGATGGCTGAGCTTGATGAAATCCCAGGCATCGAGGGTGAGGAGCGTGAGAGGCACCACTTCCATAGCGGAAAACGTTGCAGAGAGGGCCATGTTCACACTTGACTGACCTGTCCAGTACCAGTGGTGCCCTGTGCCGACAATGCCGCTTCCCAGGAAGAGGATCGCGTCAAGGTAGATAATTCTGGTGGCGGTCAGGCGGGAGACCATATCGAGCCGGTAGAAAAGGACCGCGACCATGACCGTGGCAAAAAGCTCGAAAAACCCTTCCACCCAGAGATGGATGATCCAGAACCTCCAGTTGTCCACTACGGTAAAGTTGGTCCTGCCCGTAAAGAACATGGCGGGCAGATAAAATAACGGTATGGTGAGAGCGGCAATGAGGAAGAGTTTCGTGATCTCGCCTTTTTCAGGGTCTTTGAGTACGCTCTTCACAGGTCTGTAGATAAGTACCCACCAGAGGACCAATCCCGCGGCGAGCATCATTTGCCATGCCCTTCCGAGGTCGAGGTACTCCCATCCCTGGTGACCGAGCCAGAACCACGCGTCTCCAAGCATTTGCCGCATGCCGAGCGCCTCACCGAGGAGGCTCCCGGTGACGACCGTGACAAGGGCCACAAACAATACGTGAATCATAGTCCTTTGCCCCCTGGGCTCACCGTCTCCGAGCGAAGAGGCGAGGAACAGACCGCCTCCCACCCACGCGGTGACGATCCAGAAGATGGCGAGTTGGAGATGCCAGGTGCGAAGAATATTGCTGGGAAAATAGAACGCGAGATCAAAGCCGTAAAAGCTCGAAGGGTCGGCGCGGAAATGGGCCGTGGCGCCCCCCGCCAGGGTTTGCACGAGAAAGAGCAGGGAGGCCGCGGCAAAGAACTTTATGGTAGCCTTCTGACCTCCCGTTGTGGTGCCTGGAAGCATTTGGGGATGGACGTGCTCTGCCTTGGCCCTCCATCCCAGATACCCGAACTTGCCGAAGGAGAAAAGTACGAGGGCCGTTCCGGCAAGCAAGGTGATGAGGCTCAATGCGCTCCAGAGAAAGGCATCGGCGGTGGGCCGGTTCCCGGCTGCAGGGTCATAGGGGAAATTGTTCGTGTAGGAATAGTCTTTGCCGGGGCGGTTCGCCACGGACGCCCACGCAGTCCAGGCAAAGAAGCCCGTCAATTGTTCGAGCTCCCGGGGGTCCGATACGGCCTTCGGCAGGAGGCCTTTGTTTCCCACCGATTCGGCAAAATAGGCCTTCCATTTCTCTTTCTGGCTTTCGTAGGAGCGGGTCTCCCCTTCGGTAAAGGTGAGTATGCCGGTGGTCGGATCGTAGCGGTTTTGCTTTAATACCTTCCTCACCATGGCCTGTACGATGGTCGTTTCCTGGTCATCAAGACGGGCAAAGTCTTTTTTGAAATGCTGCTCCGCGAGGAGGCCGCCTGTATCGATGGCGAGGATATGAAGGTATTCCGCGGAGAAGTCGGGGCCGAGGTATGCGCCATGCCCCCATATCGTGCCGTTCTCCATAAGTCCATGCTTGAGGAAGACTTCCTGACCCGAGAGAATGTCGTCGCCGGTAAAAAGGGTATTCCCTGATGGATCAACCACCTTGACGGGTATGGGCGGTGCATCGGCATAGGAGCGGAACGCCACCCATATAAGAACGGCGAAACAGACCACGACTATGGATATAACGGACCGTCTCCACCAGGGAGACAGTCTCTCGTCGGTCGTGATCGGGGTCACGATGCCCTTCCCGGTTGTGTCACCATATAATCACCATAATCATCCGGCAGGCGCTACTCAACTGTGCGTGTCGGCAAAGGCGGAGTCTGGGGGGAGCCGGTAAAACATCACACGATTCAGCGCGTGCAGCCCATATGCCCCCTTCCCCCGTCAAATGCATATCGGGTTGACATTTGTTGAACGGCGCGCCATAGTTGAACTAGTGCAACGAAAATAGAAAGCGGCGGCTATGGTGCAAGCATTAACAGTACCCGTCATCGCAGCTATCGTGGTTTTGTTCACGGCGGTGAACAGTTCATCCCAGGCCGTTGATTATTATGGACCCAGAGAAGCACCGGGATCGACGTCATGGGAGATGTATAGACAAGAACAAGTTGAGTCACAGCTTGAGATGCAACGGCAACAAATCGAGATGCAGGGACAACGGCTTGAGTTGCAGCGGCAACAACTTGAGTTACAGCGGCAACAGCTCGAGATGCAACGGCAACAGCTCGAAATGCAGCGGCCACAACGTCAGATGGAGCTTGAAAAACAAAGGACCGAGCGTCAAAAGCAGCAATCAGAGTGAGAGGAGACGGGGAAAAATAGTCAAGAGCTGTAATATGACTCCTTCGGCCCCGATGTTATTGACGCGCGGGCGAGAGCAGCCCATTTCCACGGCGGGGGATAGTAAGTATGCCCTAATTCCCCCTGTCAAAATGAGCGGCGCCCGCCGGTTTCCTGTTGACGGGCTATTCTTTTGCAGCTAGCCTTGGAGTATGGCCTCGCACGAAGAGCGTGGAGTTGCGATCTATTCTACTCCCTTATTAAATAAAGGTAAGGAGGATAGGAACATGATCAAAAGAATACTTCTCGGTTTAGGCGGCACACCCTATACTACCGTAGCGATCCAGCGGGCCGTCCAGCTTGCCA
The DNA here is from genome assembly GCA_036504895.1 of Syntrophorhabdaceae bacterium. Classification (NCBI taxonomy): domain Bacteria; kingdom Pseudomonadati; phylum Thermodesulfobacteriota; class Syntrophorhabdia; order Syntrophorhabdales; family Syntrophorhabdaceae; species Syntrophorhabdaceae bacterium. The sequence continues at coordinate 11,921 of DASXUJ010000064.1, read as the reverse complement.
GGCGTTATGATGCGGAGATCACGGGCGTGGTCGTGGTCAACCCGGAGCGTTTGAAAAAAAGCGGGGCCGGTGATAGAGAGGGGATGCTTTCAGCCTCCCATCGGATCATCATGACAAGAGAGCTGATCGAACAGGCAGTCAACACGTTCCAGTCCTCGTGCGCTGCCGAAGGGATCAGGTATCGGATCGAGCAGTCAGACCGGGAGACCGCGGTGGATCAGATCATCTCCCTCGCCCGCTACCACGATCTCATGATTTTCGGCTTGCGCGGCATTTTTGAATACGACATTTCCTTCGAAGAGCCCCAGGAGACGCTGGCGCGGTTGATCTCCGCGGGGGTGAGGCCCATAATCGCCGAGTCGGATAAGTTCCGCCCCATCCATAAGGTACTGATCGCATACAGCGGCTCCATGGAGTCGGCCAAGATCATGAAGCGCTTCGTGCAGCTTCGCTTGTGGCCTGAATCGACGGTGAGGATCGGGACCTTCCACAGGTCGGAAGAGAAGGCGCGGGAACTTCTCAATGATGCGTCCGAATATTGCCGGGCCCATGGGTTCCAGGTGGAGCAGGAATGGAATCCGGGACCCCCTAAGGAGTTCCTTCTGCCCATGGCGTCGCTGCGCCAGTCCGATATGATCGTGCTGGGCAACAGCGCGCAGCGCCTGCTCACAAAGCGGGCGCTCGGCGAGACTGTTCTGCACATTATCCGATACGCGGACAGGCCCCTGTTTGTGAGCCAATAGGCACTGCGTTGCCGGCACCACGGAACCGGGGGCGCAGGGCGGGCCCTTCCCCGGGATCGTCGATGATGATAAAGGATAGGGAAGACATATCTTTAGACCTTGTCTCGCTTTTTTATTGGCCCTCCGGGGATATCGGCGCCCGGGGAGCACGCAGGGCCGGACCTTCCCTAAAGGGTTAAGCGAGGCATGCCTATTGACCTAATTCTTTGACGCGACCTGCCCCTGCTGTTACTGTCGCGGCAGGGAGATAATGATCTCAAGCCCTCCTTCCCTGTATGCCGCCTCGATCGTGCCTCCGAGCCGTTCGACTGCTTTTTTGGCGATGGTGAGACCCAATCCCGAACCTGCGGCAGCAGATTGTTTCAACCGGTGAAAGGGATCGAAGATCCGGGAAAGGTCTTCCCGGGACAGCTCTTCGGCGGTATTCGTGATGCGAATCTCGGTCGCATCGGGCTTCCATGCCACATGGGCGGAGATATCCCCTCCATCGGGACAGAATTTGATTGAGTTATCGAGGACGTTCATGAGCGCGAGGCGCAGCGTCTCTTTGTCGAGAAGACAAGATCCACCCCGGGAAAGGTCGGCGGCGACGCGGAGGCCTTTTCGTTCTATGACAGGACGGAATTTCTCCATCAACTCCCTTATCAGTTCGGAAGGATCGAGAGCCTCAGGACGGAGCGGGGTTTGCCCCATGTCCAGCTTCGATAAATCGAGGATTCGACCGATCAATACGTCGAGCTCATCGATGTCTTCCCGGATGGCGTCGAGATGTCCCTCCAATGCCTTTGCGCCTGCAACCCCGTCTGCCGCTTTCTCGCGGACCAGTTCTTCCGCAATCCGGATTCTCGTCAGGGGCGCCCGCAGCTCGTGTGATATGTTCGCGGTAAGCTCTTTTCTGCCCTTTAACATGGCTTCGACCTTTTCCGCCATGTCGTTAAATGCTCCCGCGAGATTGCTGATCTCATCCTTGCCCCGGACGACCACCCGGTGAGAGAGGTCCCCCTCCGCAATCAGGGCGGCAGACAGGCGGAGCTGCCTGATCCGCCTGGTGATAAGGCGGGAAACGGGAATTGCGGCCAGGGCGACCACCGTGCCTATCACAAGCAGGCCGAGGGCAAAGAGCCCTTTGGGAGGAGAGGAGGCCGGTCTTTTGAAGAGGATATGGAGGTCGCCCGCATATCTCCCTGAAGGCGTGAGGGGAATAAGGGTATGGACATTGACGTCTCTTATGGCATAGAGCCTGAAAAACCGCTGCCTACGGGGGCGGCTTGTTTCGGAGACTTGAGACAGATCAGGGGGCTCGCCGGAAAAAGATTGCAACCCTGTCCTGCCGTCGGGTCCTGTCAGCCATACCTGCGCCCCCGAGAGCCTGCCGAAATCCGTAATGAATTCTTTGAGGGCGGTGTTCCCGGACAACCCCGCGTCAGGAGAGGAGAGGATCTTCCCCTCCGCGATCCCTTTGATTGACTGGACCTTCGATTTGACGAACTCATCGAACCGGATTGCAAAGTGGCGCGCGGGAAGCATGATGAAGAGAAAGAAGACGAGGACTTCCGTGATAAAGAGGACCGCGAGAAAGGAGAGGAATATCTTCGTATAGGTGGACCTGAGCTTCACGGAGCATCCACCAGCATGTAGCCTGACCCCCATACCGTCCTTATCCGCTTCGGCTGAGCGGGATCGGCCTCTATTTTGGACCTGAGCTTGCTGATGTGGACGTCGATACTTCTGTCGAAGGCGGTGAAATCGCGGCCGCGGGCGAGGGTCATGAGCTGGTCGCGACTCATCACCGTGTTCGGGTGCTTCATGAGCACTTCGAGGACCCTGAACTCCGCAGTGGAGAGCTCCATTTCCCTGCCTTCCGCGATGACGGTCTGCTTTGCCGTATTCAGCGAGATCCCGGCAGCATCGATAATGGCGTGCCGGCTTTTTTCGCCGCCGCCCCTGTCCTCGTTGACGGACCTCCTGAGTACCGCCTTCATTCGGGCGAGAAGCTCCCGGGGATTGAAGGGCTTCGGCAGATAGTCGTCCGCTCCTAATTCGAGCCCCACGATGCGGTCCGTATCGTCTCCCCTCGCGGTAAGCATGATCACGGGCAACTGATGGTCCCTCCTGATCTCTTTGAGTACTTCCAGGCCGTCTTTTCCCGGCAGCATGATGTCCAGAATAACCAGATCGGGTGAATCCGCTGACAGGGCGCCCAGCACGTTGTCGCCGTCCGCCAGGCAGGTGGTGAGAAATCCGTGATCTTTCAAATATTCCCCGAGAAGGTTGCGCAGTTTCTCATCGTCATCAATGATTAGAACTCTGTTTCCCACGGATGTCACCCCTTTTTGCACTCTTTTACCTTTATCTTACACTTTTTATCACATCGGCAAAACTGTCTTATCATTCCAGCCGTATCCTCTTTCTGCATGGGCAACAACCCATAGCAAAATCAGGAGGGAGCGATGAAGATGCAAAGACGTTTCGCGGTGATCGGCGGTATAATAATTATTATCATGGTCTTTATGGGCCTCGGGATTGCCGAGGTATTCGGCGCGGGGGGAGCGTTTCGCTGCGGCCCCCATTTCGGCCCCTTCGGGGGATTCCATCGCTGCCACGGGTTCGAAGGAGACATGCCCGGTTTCGTGTTGAAGGGGCTGGATAAGAAGATAGAAAAGTTGAACCTGACCCCCGCCCAGAAGACAGAATATGAGGGGCTCCGCGCCCACCTGAAAGAAAATTTACTGGCGGCGAAGGAGGACAGGTTGAGGTTCAGGGAGGTCGTTCGCAACGAAATGGCAAAGGGATCGCCCGACGTCGCGGCGTTAAATGCTATGATGAAGAAGAAGATCGAGGGTGTTTCCGTAGCCTTGCAGCACGACCTCGACCTCTTTGAATCCTTCTATTCGATCCTCGACGAAGGGCAGAAGCAACAGGTAGTGGCGGGTATCCGGGAAAGGATGGCTGCCCGGGACAAGTGCCGGGAGGAAAAACGATGAAAAGAGATTTTACGAGAAGAGAGTTTATATGGGCGGGCTCGCTGCTGGCGGGGTGTGGGGCGGCCATTTTCGCGCCAGGCGGCAGGACTTTGTCCGCGGGGAAGGCACATGCCGGCGGAGTCGATTTCGTTGAGCCGAGCTGCCTATCCAGGGAGAAGACAGGCAAAAGAGTCCTTGTAGCCTATGCGAGCCGCTGCGGGACCACCGGCGGCGTGGCGGAGGCTATGGGACGGACATTGTGCGATGCCGGCTTCGACGTCGACACGCGCCTCGCGAAGCATGTCGAGGATGTGAGCCCCTACGGCGCCGTCGTGCTCGGCAGCGCAATAGACCGGGCGTCGTGGCTCACGGACGCCATAAAGTTCGCGGAAAAGAACCGGGAGGCTCTGAGCAGGGTGCCTGTGGCCTATTTCCTCACATGCGTTACCCTTTACCAGGATACCGCGGAGACCCGAAAGCTCGCCCAAAGTTACATGGAGCCCGTGCTGAGAGCCGTGCCCGAGGTGCGGCCCGTGGACACCGGGCACTTCGCCGGCGTCCTCGACTACGGCAAATTGAACGTGGTGCTCCGGATGGTGATGAAGGCCAAGATGCAGTCCAAAGGGGTGCCGGAGGGAGACTTCAGGAACTGGAACGCAATCACGTCATGGGCAAAGGGGCTCGCGGCGCCCTTTGGGAGTCTGAAAACAACTTCCTGAACGCCCTTTTCCTGCGTCTATCCTGCCGATCGAGCCGCTGCGGCTCCCGTCCCCTTTTGTTTCGGTGCAATGTCAAAGGGCCCCTTCTTTTTTGCGAAGAGGGGGCCGTGAGTTGTTGCTTTCCCTCCTTTATGAATAAATGGGTTTCCAGTCATCCAGGGCGATATTTCATGCCTCCCGGAAGGGGGCGCCATTCCCCGTTTGAAGACATCTATTCTTCCCTTCTTCACTCTATCTTTGCTTTCCGGTAATGAACAGGCAGCATCGATAATAATTGTTGACATTCCAATCCCTTGATGTTATTTGCCTTTAAAAGATATTGTCCATGAACGACGGTCATGAAGTCGGAAAAATCATGATGAGAGGGGGATACGATGAAACGCATTTTTTTTGGGATAGGGGCCGTTCTATTTCTTTTCTTCTTTTATGCCGGAACAGGAGAAGCGAAGCAGTCCGAGGCTCTGAAAGCCTCCTATCTTAAGCTGCCCCTCTCTTTCGTCCAAAACGACGGGCAGCAGGACGCAAAGATCCTCTTCTACGAACAGGGCGGCGGCCATGCCACTGCCTTCACCCGGGAAGGGATCTCTCTTTCTCTCGCGAAGGCATCGAAGGCCGGGGGAGGCAAAGTAGTCACCCTGACCCCGGTCGACCACGCTGCCTTTACGGTCAGCCTCTCGACAGGACGGAGGGGCGGGTCAGCTACTTCACCGGCGCCGATCCCTCGGCCTGGAAAACAGGCGTGCCCACTTACGGCGCCATCCTCTATAAAGGGGGTTACCCCGGGATCGACATAAAGTTTTACGGCACCAACTCTGAGCTCGAATATGATGTCATCGTAGCCCCCGGGGCGGACCCCTCGCGGGTGCTCTTTTCCTATGGCGGTATCGAGGATCTTGCCCTTACCGCCGACGGCGGACTCGAGGTCGTCCTCGGCGACGGCTCGATCTTTCAGAAGAAGCCCTTTATCTACCAGGTAAAAGGGGACACCAAAGTCGAGGTGAAGGGCTGGTTTGTCCTCACCGCGAGGAATACCTACGGATTCAGGGTGGGTCACTACGACAAAGATCGACCCCTGGTGATCGACCCCGGTCTCGTCTACTCGACCTACCTGAGGGGATCGAACAACGACGTGCCTCTGGCCATTACCGTCGATTCTTCCGGAAACATGTACGTGACAGGATATACCACATCGCCCAATTTCCCGACCCAGGGACCTTTTCAGGCAACGAATGCGGGACTGAAGGACGTCTTTGTCACGAAGCTCGCGCCGGCGGGTTCAAGCCTCGTCTATTCCACCTATCTCGGGGGCTTGGCCGACGACAACCCGACAAGCATCGCCGTCGATTCATCGGGCAATGTCTACATCGCAGGAGATACCGAATCGATTGACTTTCCGACCCTGAGCCCCTTTCAGACGGCGAACGCGGGCGCTGCAGATATATTTGTCGCAAGAATCGCGCCTGCCGGAGACAGCCTCGTCTACTCGACCTACATCGGCGGGGGGAGTGACGATTTCTGCAACGCCATTGCCCTCGATTCCTCGGGCAACCTCTATATTGCAGGAGAAACACTCTCTTCGGACATACCGGTCGTCAATGCTTTCCAGGGCGCGAAGGCGAGCGGGGCGGGCGGGGCGGACGCGTACGTCGCCAAGCTCGCCTCCACGGGTGGAAGCCTCCTCTATGCCACCTATCTCGGGGGGACGGCCCTTGATGCAGCCTTTGCGATCGCCGTCGACACCTCGGGCAATGCCTATGTGGCCGGGGATACGGACTCGGCCGATTTTCCCCTCCAAAGTCCTTTTCAGGGCTACGGGGGCGACGGCGATGCCTTTATTGCAAAGCTTTCCCCCACGGGGTCGAGCCTCCTCTATTCGACCTATCTTGGGGGCACGGTAAATGAACAGGGGCGGGGAATAGCCGTCGACGAATCGGGCAACATGTACGTAGCAGGACATACGTCGTCCCGCGATTTCCCGGTGCAAAACGCCTATCAGGCAACCCATGGCGGGGGAGTGCTCGACTTCTTTATCTCAAAACTGACGCCTGACGGCGCGAGCCTGCTCTATTCCACCTACCTCGGAGGGGATAATATCGACCAATGCTTTGGCATGGCTGTCGATCCATCGGGCAGCGTGCACGTGGCAGGGATGACAAACTCGACCAATTTCCCCACGGCCCATGCCTACCAGGCCGCACCTGCCGGCGGCGGAGACGCGGTTGTTGCGAAACTGGGACCAACGGGCGGGAGCCTCGCCTATGCCACCTATCTCGGGGGATCACAGCTCGATGCCGCCTTTGCGCTGGCCATTGATCAGGCAGGGTCGGTCTATGTCGCGGGCGTCACCGCTTCCGCCGATTATCCTACAATGAACCCCTACCAGACCGCGGCGGCTGATCCTCCCTTCTTCCACACCTTTGTTTCCAAGCTGGGATTTACTCTCTCCGTCTCGAAAAGCGGCACGGGCACCGGCACGGGCACCGGCACGGTCACCGGCTCTCCTGCAGGGTTCTCCTGCGGCGACGTATGCGTTGCCGTGTATGGTCCCGCGACGGCAGTCACCCTTGCCCCCGTCGCCGATACGGGCTCCGTGTTCGCGGGCTGGACGGGATGCGACCCCGCGACGGGTGCCTCTTCAGGGAAGAAAAGCCGAAAGGCGAGCCAGTCGAGGCGCTCCACGCAATGCATCGTGACCATGACCGCGGATAAGACGGTGGGCGCCGTGTTCGCCGCCTCCAACTACACCCTCACCGCGACCGTGAGCGGATCGGCCACCGGCACCCTCAGCGCCACGGGCCTCACGTGCACGGGCGAGTCGTGCACCGGCGCCTATCCCTACGGCAGCTCGGTCACCCTCACCGCCACTCCCGATGCCCTTGCCACCGTAAGCTGGATAGGGTGCGATTCTTCCACGGCGACTACCTGTACGGTCTCCATGACCGACCACAAGAGCGTCACCGCCTCTTTCGATGGAAACTGTACCTATGTGGTCGCCCCGGCACGCAGGAACTTCACCCCCCCGGGAGGAAGCTTCAATGTCACGGTCACCGGCAGAGGTTCGAGAAATTGCGCGACTCCGAGCGTAAGGGCGTCGGACGGATGGATTACCGCCTCCCTGGCATCCTTCGTCAGGACCAGGGGAACGGCGAGGGTCACCGTCGCGGCCAATGGGACGACCAGCCGCAGGGACGGCGCTGTCTATGTCGCGGGGATGCGGGTTATGCTGAGCCAGAGCGGGCTGCCCTGTTCCGTGACGCTCACGCCCACGAGCGCGCCTCTCAGCGCTGCGGCGCAATCAGGATCGTTCTCGGTTGTCTCTCCCGCGGGCTGTGCATGGAAAGCGACAGTCCAGTCCGGGGGCTTGTGGATCACCCCGGGTGATGTGGAGGGGACGGGCAACGGAACAGTGACCTATTCGGTCCCTGACAATACGAGCCGCAGGCAGAGGGTAGGGACCATCAAGACGTCCCTTGTCATTCCCCCTGCGAAGCCCAAGGTGTTCCGGGTTATCCAGGCCAGGTAGAAGAATCTCCCACGCCCCTCCCTCGTGAGGAGGAGGGGCGTCTCCTTTCCCCCGTCCCCGATGACAGGCCGGAAAATGAAGGGGAGTCCTTTGTTTTTTCTTTACGGGGCCTTATCATAGGATATGGAATACCACATCGGCACCTCGGGCTGGCAGTACCCCCACTGGAAGGGGCCCTTTTACCCCGAAGGGGTGAAGAACGCCGACTGGCTCGCCTACTATGCCGGCCGCCTCGACACCCTGGAGCTCAACGTCACCTTTTACCGGCAGGTGAAGGATTCGACCTTTCTGAAATGGTACGAGACCACCCCTGCCGGGTTTCTCTTTTCCGTCAAAATGTCGCGGTTCATCACCCATTTGAAACGGCTGAGGGTAGACTCCGAGCCGATCGGCCGCTTCACGGACAGCGTGAGGCTCCTTAAAGATAAGCTCGGAGTCGTGCTCATCCAGCTTCCTCCCGGGCTCAGGTACGATGAAGGCCTCGTGACCGATTTCTTTCAGCTCCTGGATGGATCTTTCCGGTATGCCGTAGAAGCACGAAACCCCGGCTTCGTTTCTGACTCTTTCTTTACCCTCCTCAGAAAACATAATATGGCCTGGTGCATCGCCGATAGCGCCGGGAGATACCCGTACCGTGAAGAGGTGACCGCCGATTTCGTCTACATCAGGCTCCACGGCGGGCAGCAGCTTTACGCCTCCGATTACGGGGACAAAGAGCTCGAGGCATGGCGGGAGAAGATCGAGGCCTGGGGAAAAGAGACTTTCGTCTATTTCGATAACGACTATAGCGGATTTGCCGCAAAGAACGCCCTCACCCTGAAGGGGATGGTCGAGCGTGAAAAAGGGGCGTCCCCCGCGCCATCGCGCAGCCGACGGAAGAATTAACAAAGCCTTTATACTCTCTTAATATTCTCCCTGTAAAGTAGGAGAATGGAACATTATACGAATCGAAGTACCGGCGTCACGCCGGAAGAGGAGTATTCCACGGGTCAATCCCCGTGTGCCCTCTGTGACCACCTTTTCGGCCTTAAATGCAGCGGGGAGGTCGTCAACCTGATCCGGGCGGCCGAGAGATACGGGTTCCTGATGGAGAGGGCGAGAGCCCGGATCGAGTTTCTGTGCTTCCGGTGCAGAAAAGGCCTTTCCTTGGACGTCAGCCCTCGAAATGATGTTTTATCACCTTCCCCTGGACCATGAAGATTACGTCTTCGCAGATGTTGGTGGAGAGGTCGGCGATCCTCTCCAGGTTCCTCGCTATGGCCATGAGCCTGATCGAGCGCTCTATGGTCTTGGAGTCGCTCACCATGTGGGTAATGAGCTCCCTCAAAACCTGATCGAGGAGGCCGTCGACTATCGCGTCCCTTTCACAGACGGACCTTGCCAGCACGACGTCCTCGGTAATGAAGGAATTGATGCTGTCCCGCACCATACTCATGGCAGTCTCCGCCATCCTCGGGATATCGATGAGAGGCTTTACCTGGGGACGGGAGACGAGGAAGAGGCCGTCCTCCGAGATATTCACCGCGTGATCCGCCATTCTCTCGAGGTCGTTGTTCATGCGCAGGATCATCAGGATGGTCCTTAAGTCTTTGGCCTTGGGCTGGAACTGGGCGATCATCGCGGTGCCCAGCTCGTCGAGGAGGATCTCGAATTTATTCGCCTTCGGCTCATCCTTATTGATTACCTCCGTAAGGCGGTCCTTGTCCTTCTCCACGAGCCCGCTGATGCTCTTCTCTATCATCTTTTCCACAAGACCGCTGTATTCAGCGAGCCGGCGGCGAAGATCGTTCATCCTGTCTTTGAACATGACTGCCTCCTCATCTTCTATCCGAATTTTCCGGTAAGGTATTCCTCGGTCCTCTTGTCCTTCGGCACGGTGAACATCTTGTCCGTGGGGCCGAATTCGATCAGCTCCCCCAGGTAGAGGAAGGCCGTATAATCGGATACCCGCGCAGCCTGGGCGATATTGTGGGTCACGAGGAGCATGGTCACGCTTGCTTTAAGCTCCACGATCAGCTCCTCGATGCGGGTCGTCGACTTCGGATCGAGGGCGGAGGTGGGCTCGTCGAGGAGGAGGATCTCGGGCTTCATGGCCAGGGCGCGGGCGATGCAGAGCCTCTGCTGCTGGCCGCCGGAGAGAAAGGTGCCTTTCCTGTGGAGGGAATCCTTCACCTCCTGCCAGAGTGCGGCGCTCCTGAGCGACTGCTCCACGATCCCGTCGAATTCGCTCTTCCCCATCTTTATCCCGTTGAGCTTATACCCTGCGATGACATTGTCGTAGATGCTCATGGTGGGAAAGGGGTTGGGCTTCTGAAAGACCATGCCAATCTGCCTTCGTAGCACGATGGGCTCCATGTCGTAGACGTCGTTGCCCTTGAGGTGGATCTGGCCGCTCACGTGGGCGCCGGGTATGAGCTCATGCATCCTGTTGACGCACCGGATAAGGGTGGTCTTGCCGCAGCCCGAAGGGCCCATCAGGGCGGTTACCACGTTATTCGTGGTGGAGAGGTTGATATTTCTCAGAATCTGGTTGTCGCCGAAAAAGGCACAGAAATCGTCTATTTTCAGAATTGTACTTTCCATCTTACTGCCAACCCCCTTGCAACCAGATTTAGGCCGAGCACCAGCACGACAAGAATGAACGACGCGCCCCAGGCGAAGGCATGCCATTCGGGATAGGGACTCATGGCGTAATAGAATATGCGATAAGGCAAAGAATCTATAGGCTTCAGGATACTGTAATTCATGAACTGATTCCCGAAAGCCGTGAATAACAGCGGCGCGGTCTCGCCCGTGATGCGGGCGAGGCTGAGCAGTATGCCCGTCAGTATGCTCGTCGCGCCGGCGGGGAGGACCACCTTGAGGATCGTCCTGTGGTAGGGGACCCCGAGGGCGAGGGACGCCTCTTTGAGATGGTAGGGCACGAGCTTCAGGGTCTCCTCGGTGGTCTTGATAATGACGGGAAGCATCATCACGCCGAGGGCAATGCCTCCCGAAAGGGCTGAAAAGGTCTGGATGGGCGCCACGATCCAGACGTAGGCGACGATGCCGATCACGATGGAGGGGGTTCCCTGGAGCACCACCACGCAGAGCCTCACCACCTCGGCGAGCTTCCCTTCCTTTCTCTCGGAAAGGTAGATACCTGCCGTAATGCCGATGGGCACGGAGAAGATGCCGGAGAGGACAATGAGGTAGAGGGTGCCCACGATCGCATTGTACACGCCTCCCCCGGGCTCGCCTGTGGGACGGGGCAGGGAGGTGAGAAAGCTCCAGTTAATCACCGCGATACCGTTTTTGGTGATGGTGAAGAGGATGAGGAGAAGGGGCAGAAGGGAGAGGACCGCGAGGGCCGTCACCGTGGCTTTGAATGCCTTGTCCTTTGCCAGCCTCGCCTTTACGTGACCTTCCATTACCCTGCCTCCCTGGACGATTCGATGCTCAGTTTCTTGATCACATAGTTCCCAACCATGTTGACGAGGGTGGTGACGAGAAAAAGCACGAGGCCTACGTAGACGAGAGAAGAGAGCGCAATGCCCGTAGCCTCGGCGAACTCGTTGGCGATGACGCTCGCCATGGTGTTGGCGGGGCTCAAGAGGCTCGTGGGCAGGAAATTGCTGTTTCCGATCAGCATGGTTACGGCCATAGTCTCGCCGATAGCCCTCCCGAGGGCAAGGAGGATGCCCGCGATGATCCCGGAGCGCGCATAGGGGATGACCACGTTTTTTATCACCTCGAACCTGGTGGCTCCGAGGGAAAAGGCGGCCTCCTTGAGATCGGCGGGCACGAGGGTGATCACCTCCCTCCCGATCGACGCGGAAAAGGGTATTATCATGATGGCGAGTATGAGCGACGAGGTGAAGATCCCCACGCCGTGGGGAGGGGCGCCGATCAGGGTCTCGAAATAGCGCACCATGGGCATGAGGAGAAAGAGCCCCCACAGGCCGTATATGACCGACGGTATGCCCGCCAGCAC
>DASXUJ010000063.1 GCA_036504895.1 Syntrophorhabdaceae bacterium | reverse complement strand
GAAGGGTATGGAGAGGGCCAGGGCGAGAAAGGAGGTGAGGAGCGTTCCCACGAGAAAGGGGAGGGCCCCGAAGGTCTCGGTCGCGGGGTTCCAGGTCCTTCCATAGAAAAAGGCCACGCCGAAGGTCTTGATGGCGGGGATGGAAGAGACGAGGAGGGTGAAGAAGACGGCGAGGAGCAGGACTACCATGAAGAAGGCCGAAATAGTGAGGACCGCGCTGAATCTCTTTTCGGACTTATCCACGTAGCGTGCCCTGGCAGGACCGCACCTATCCGCTGCCGGCGCGCGGGTCGAATCAGGAGTCAGGAGGAGGAGAGCCTTTTTCTTGTCTGTCGTCATAGTAACCATAAAGTGCAACCATAATGTGGTAGGTCCTTCCCGTGAAAGAGAAGGCCCGGTCTGAGAATAATTTTCGGCCACCCGGGTCCAAGGGACAGGACCCTCATGCCCGGTTGATCCGGCAGGGGGCTACTTCACGAGCGGCGCGCCCTGGTAGGTCATGGACTGAATGATCTTCTGCGCCTTGAGTACCCCTTCCCTTGGAAGGGGCGAGTATTGGAGGGGCTCCACGTATTTCTGTCCGTCCGTGACGATCCAATTGAGCATCTTCACGAGGGCCTCCGCATGCACCCTGCTCCTTCCGCCATAATTCTGTTCCTTGTAGAATATAAGCCATGTGAAGCTGCCTATGGGATAGCCGTCAGCCCCATCCGTATCGGTGAGCGACGCGTTCGTATCGTCGGGAAGCTTCACGTTCGCGGAGGCGCTCACCGATTTGACGGTGGGCTCTATGAATTTTCCCGCCTTGTTCTTGATGGCGCCGTACACCATTTTATTCTGAAGGGCATAGATAAGCTCCACATATCCGATCCCGCCCGTTGTCTGTTTCACGTATCCCGCCACGCCGGGGTTGCCCTTCTGTCCGATCTGCCCCGCGGGCCAGTTGAGCGCCTTGCCCGCGCCTATCTTTTCTTTCCAGTCCTTGCTCACCTTACTTAAGTAATCGCTGAAGATATAGGTAGTCCCGCTCCCGTCCGCCCGGTGGACCACGCTGATCGTCTGAGCGGGCAGCCTGGCGTCGGGGTTGAGGGCCGCGATCCTGGGATCGTTCCACTTGGAGATCTTGCCGAGGAAAATATCGGCCACTACATCGGGCGAAAACTTGAGCTTGGGGTTTCCCGGCAGGTTGTAAGTGACCACCACCGCCCCGAGGCAGGTGGGGATGTGGAGGACAGGGGCGCCCGCGTCTTTCAGCTCCTTCGCGGTCATGAAGGCGTCGGTGCCGCCGAAATCGACCGTCCGCTTGATGAGCTGGTTGATGCCGCCCCCGGAGCCTATGCCCTGGTAGTTGATTTTCACGCCGTATTGCTGATTGTAGGCGTCGAACAATTTCGAATAGAGGGGTTGGGGAAAGGTAGCGCCCGCCCCGAGAAGCTCCTGCTCCTTTGCCGGCGAGACGCCGACGGAGGCGAATATTATCAGGATCCCCAGAATAACCGATTTCATCAGCTCTTTCATACATTCCTCCAGGATAAGAGATAGAAGCCCCCGCGGGCTGTCCCCCGGCGCCGGTCTATGGCGGATCAAAGGGCTTTCCCGTTCAGGTCAGCTATAGTCTACGGGCCCTCTGTTAGCACGGGATTAATAGAATGTTAATTTCATGTTAAGAAAACATCAAGGAGCCTCGTCGGGACGAGGCGTTCACGCAGTGCGGGGCAGGGGGAGAAGGATGGTGAAGACGGTGCCTTTTCCCATGATACTTTCCACCTCGATACTCCCTTTGTGGAGCATTACCACGTGCTTTACGATGGAAAGGCCGAGGCCGGTTCCGCCCATTTTCTTCGATCGCGACTTATCGACCACATAAAAACGCTCGAAAATGCGGGAGAGGTGCTCCCTCGGTATGCCGATGCCTGTATCCTTGACGACGATCGCCACTTTGCCGGCCCTTTTCGCAAGAGAGATGTCGATGCCGCCCGTCTCGGAATATTTTACCCCATTATCGATAAGGTTTATGAGCATCTGCTCGAGTCTGAAAGGGTCTCCTTCGATTACGGGCAGGTCCTCTTCCGCGGACAGGCGGAGATAGAGATTCTTCTCTTCGATCCTGGTGACGAATATTTTGATTACATTTGCGGTAAGCTCCTTAAGGTCGACCGCAGAAAAATCAAGCTCCACGTCTTTAGCCTCGAGACGGGATATGGTGAGGAGATCGTTGATGATGTGAATGAGCCGGTTCGTGTTCCTGCTTATGATCTCCACGTAGTGTCTCGTCTCCTCGTCCCGCGCGCTCTCCTCCAGGGCCTCGGCGAACCCCTTTATGGCGGTAAGGGGCGTCCTCAGCTCATGGGAGACGTTGAGGACGAAATCGGTTTTCACCCGTTCGAGTATCTTGGTCTGGGTGATGTCGTGAAAGACCAGGGCGATCTCCTCTTCCGACTTCAGGAGCGTGGCGCTGCACAGGAAGATCCTCTTGCCGAACTCGATCTCTTCCATCCGGTTCACCCGGTTTCGCCGGACCTTCCGGACAAGCTCGTCGAAGCGCGGCTCTCTGAATATCTCCCAATAATACTTGCCCCCGATGCCGATCCCTTCGTCTGTGAGGCCCCTGAAACTCTCATTGTAGAGGAGCACCCTGTCATCCCTGTCGAGCACGAGAAGTCCCTCCTGGAGGGAAGAGATGATGCTGGTCAGCTCTTCTTTCTGATGGGTCAGCTCGGCAAAGAGGTTCCGGATCTGGGCAACCATGGAGTTGAAATTGTCGGCAAGATCCTTAAGCTCGTCCCGGCTTTTCAGGAGGACCCTCACATTAAAATCCTGGTTTGCAACCTTCCTCGAAGCCGCGCCGAGCTGCCGTATGGGTTTCGTGAGCCGCCGGGAAAAGAGGAGGGCCCCGAAAAGGGAGAGGCCGAGAATAATAAAGGTGATGAGGAGTATCTGTCCTGTGATCCGGCTAAGGGCAGTGTTCATCGCCTTGAGAAAGAGGCTCAGGCGCACCACTGCCACAACCTTCCCTCCCTGCGTCACGGGCAGGGCCACGTAGAGCATCTCTTCCTTCAACGTATCGCTCTGTCTCAGAAATCGGCCCGTCTTTCCTTCGAGGGCCTGGGCCACCTCCGTTCTCGTGCGGTGGTTCTCCATAGCCGCGGGATCGGCCTCTGAATCTGCGAGGACGCGACCGTCCGGGGCAATGAAGGTGATACGCGTATTTATCTCCTTTCCCACTTTCTTCGCAAGCCCGTCCAGATCGTGGTACTTTTTCCCGAGAACCAGGGGGATGGCGCTTGTCTCAAGGGCTGTTGCGAGATTCTTAAGGTCCCGTGCAGCGCTCTCCACATAAAAATTACGGATCCAGGTAAAAGAAAAAGCGAGTATGAGGCCGGAGAGGACCACGGCAATGAGCGCATACCCTGTAAACATTTTAAGGAAAATGGTAGGTTTCATTCTTCCAGTTTATATCCCATGCCCCGCACGTTCTTGATCAGGGCGGAGACCTTTCCCAGTTTCTCCCGCAGGTGCCTGATGTGGACGTCGACGGTCCTGTCGACCACGGTCCTGTCCTGTCCCCAGACAAAGTTGAGTATCTGGTCCCGTGAGAGGACCCGTCCCCTCTTCGTGGAGAGGAGCTGAATGATCTTGAACTCCGTAGGGGTGAGCTCCCTTTTCGTACCCTCCACGCTCACCTGGACCTTCTCCAGGTCTATGACCATAAGGTCATCCACGTAAATCTTCTTCGTCTCCTGTCTCTGCTCGGGTCTTCGGAGCACCGCCTTTACCCGCGCCACGAGCTCCCTCGAGGAGAAAGGCTTTGTGACATAATCATCGGCGCCCAGCTCGAGACCGAGGACCCTTTCCGTCTCCTCCGTCCTGGCGGTAAGCATGATGATGGGGATGACGGAGTACTTATCGTGAGCCTTCAGGTATTTGCATATTTCGAGCCCGTCCGTATCGGGCAGCATAAGATCGAGAATTATAAGGTCCGGGGTCTCGGGATCGAGGCTGCGGAGAAAGGACTCGGCGTCCGGAAAGCTTTTGACTTTGAAGCCCGCTTTTCCGAGGTTGAGAGAGACGAGTTCCACGATGTCCGGCTCGTCATCGACGACTGCAATCAGTTTATTCATGGATTCTCCTGTATCCCGGATGCCGCCCGCCGGTCTATCCCACACTTGTCGGGCACTCAATGTTATCAAGTAATTTGGCGGCAAAAAGTGTGTAAAGTCAAGATCAAAAACCGCGCAATTCACAGGATGAAGCCGAATTAATCAAAACTTAATACATTCTTAACCTGTCATAAATAATTCAGCCGATCATAGGAGTAGAATAAAGGCCAAAAAGGACATCCCCTCCCGCCTCTTCCGGGATAGGTGGTATGCTTCCTGATCATCCTGTTTCCGGGGGGCCGGACAGTCAGAATAGGCGGGATACGATGTAGATGAGGATGCCCACGAGACCTCCCACGACGGTCCCGTTGATCCTGATCCACTGGAGGTCTTTGCCCACATAGAGCTCGATGGTACTGCTCGTTTTGACCGCATCCCAGTGGGTTACCGTATCGGAGACGATGGAGATGATGGTGTCCGCGTACTCTTCGGCGAGATTGACGAGGCTGGTATGGACCCAGCGGTTCAACCCTTGCCTTACGGAGGCCTGCTCTATGAGGCTCCGGCCTGCGAAGAGGATCGCCTTTTCCAAGTGAAAGCGAAGATCGGAGGACGGGTCGGAGATCTCACCCATCAGTTTGCTTTTCAATCCGGACCATATGTCTTCGAAATAGACCCGCGTGGACGGCTTCTCGAAGAATTCGGAGCCCACCGCATTGATCCGGCGCGAGAGCCCCTCCGACCGGTCCAGGTCTTGTATGAAGGTCCGAACCGCCTCATTGAGCTTCCTTCTCATTTCATGGTTCGGGTTATCATGGATGGAAAGGAGGGCATCCTCCACTTTACTTACCATCTTGTTGAATATCATGTCGTCGACAAAATCGGGGATCCACCACGCCTGGGAGATTTTTGCCTCTTCCCTTATCTGCTCCCTGTTGCGCTCGATTGCGCCACCCGTGAAGGTCAGTACCTCGGTGAGGAGATCCTGGTGCCTGTTCTCGCGGACCATCAGGGACAGGACGTCCCGTATGAGGGGCACGATCTTCATCTTTCCCAGGTTTCTCAGCATAAGATCGACGGAGAAGCGCTTCAGCTCCTCGTCCTCAAATTGTCCGGCAAGGGAGCCGGCCTCTTCTGCCAGCCGAGCGGCGATGGCCTTTGCATTTCCGGGGTCCGCAAGGGCGGCCCCCAGACGGCCGGCGAAGTCGACGCTCCCGAGCTTCCGCTCCAGCGCTTCCCGGGCGAGGAAATTATGTTTTATGAACGTAGCGAGGTTGAGGCCGAATTTGTCCTTGTTCCTCTGAAGGATGGCCGTATGCGGTATGGGCAGGTTGAGGGGGTGCCTGAAGAGGGCGACCACCGCAAACCAGTCGGCCAGGGCCCCCACTATGGCCGCTTCGGAAAAGGCCCTTGAAATCTCGAAGAGGGGATACCTTTTTTCAAGGTAACGGGAGACGGCGTAGAGCGCGGCCATTGCGACGAGAAGGCACGTGGAGAGGGTGCGCATCCTCCGCAGGGATGCTCGCTGCGCCGCTTCGTCTATCTTCCTGCCGGACTGGAATGTAGTCATAGCTAAAACGGTAACCCGCCCCATCCGTATGCCGGTTGAGGGGTGCACCACTATTTGATTAATATAAAGAGAACAGGGCCGGTTGACAAGATAATGCGGTCCCGCCCTTTCCTTTGCCCATGCCCGAAAATTAATCCATCCTTAAAATATACAGGCGGTAGGCTGCCGCGATGGTGGTTCCCCTCCCCCCATTCCCTCGGCCTGCTTCTCCTCATGGACACGACAAAATACAGCAGGGCGGCTCAACCGTTTCATGGAGAAGGCAGGGGCGGACGGGTTCCTCGATTATCACGACACACAACGACCGCCGGGCCTCCCGGACAGATAGACGATTGATAGAGGAACGCATAAAGAAGACCGCCCTCCTGCTTGAGGCGACGTGGCTCGGACATGTTCTTTATGACAGGCAGGAGCAGGGTGACAGGGTCTTCTATCTCGATTCACGCGAGCCGGGAAGGCCTGTAAGTCGTCCCCGTTAATCCCCTCCCCACTCTTCAAAGAGTTTAAAAGCAAAAAAATTGTCGATTTATGCAAAAATATCTTGCTTTTTCGTATGATTATGATATTAACTTCTTGTGATTGGTCGTTCTATAAGGATTGACATGACAGGCAAAGCTTATTTGCCTGATAATCATACATCCACATATACCACAAGGAGGTAGTTAGAATGACCAAGGCTGATATTGTCTCCAAACTTTCAGAAGAAATCAAAGTTACCAAAGTTACCGCAGCAAAGGCCCTCTCCGTGGTCACCGGTACCATCGAGCAGGCGATAAAGAAGGGTGAGAAGCTGACACTCGTGGGCTTCGGCACATTCTCGGTTTCCGAGAGGAAGGCCCGTAAGGGAAGAAACCCGAAGACCGGCAAAGAGATCAAGATTGCCGCAAAGAAAGTCCCCAAGTTCACCGCGGGAGCAGCATTGAAAGCCGCAGCAAACGGAAAGGCAGCCACAGCGAAAACCGCAGCAAAGAAAGCTCCTGCGAAACCGGCAGCAAAGGCAA
This sequence comes from Syntrophorhabdaceae bacterium, assembly GCA_036504895.1. NCBI lineage: Bacteria > Pseudomonadati > Thermodesulfobacteriota > Syntrophorhabdia > Syntrophorhabdales > Syntrophorhabdaceae > Syntrophorhabdaceae bacterium. The sequence goes on along the minus strand of DASXUJ010000063.1, from coordinate 20,336 downwards.
AAAAGAAATAATTTAACGATTATCGGGAGCGGGCCCTCTGGCCCGCTCCACTTGTGTCCATGGCACGCCGTGCAGGAGGCAAAGCTCTATTTTTGTGTCTCCCCTCTTCCCGTAAGAACCTGCTCCCCTCGGACCCTTTTTTTTAGCCCTGTTCAACTTCTTTCATAAGCCCCTCCTTCCTTATGATAGACTATTCAGGTATTTGTGACGGGCAAAGACAATATTTTCGCGGACCGATAGCCAAAGGAGGAAGAAGGGCATGGAAGTTACCATCTTGAACGGAAGTCCCAGGGGCGCCGGGGGCGTGACGGGCGCGCTCCTCGGGAGCCTGACGGAAGGGCTCACCCAAGGAGGATCCCGGGTAGAGCGCTTCGAAGTGGCGGCCATGAAGATCGCGGCCTGCACGGGATGCCTCTCATGCATGCATAAAACCCGGGGAGAATGCGTCATAAAGGACGATATGACGGCAATATACGAGCGGGTAAAGGCGACGGACCTGCTGGTGATCGGCACTCCCGTGTACACCCACAACATGACCGCCCAGATGAAGGCGGTGATGGACCGTTTTGTCTGCTCGATGCAGCCCTTTCTGCAAAAAGACGGGTCGGGGAGAATGAGCCATACCCACTGGTGGCCCATGCCCCCAAAATACCTGCTCGTCTCCACTGCGGGCATGCCCGATCACGACATCTTCGCGCCCCTTATCGCCACCTTCAGAGCCCAGGCCGTGAATGCGGGATCGGACCCGGTCGCCGAAATCTGCGTTGCCGGCTCTCTCGTATTCCAGATCGAGCCTTCAAAGATTGAACCGCACCGCGTGATGCTCCGGGAGCTGGGCCTGACCCTCGCCCAAAGCGGTGTGGTCGATCCTACCCTTGTGGAGAAACTCAACGGACCTGCGTTTACAATGGCCGAATATATGTCATCGGCACAGACGTATGAAGCCTGGTGCAGGAGAAAACTCGGCATGGCCGGGGAATGATTCTTTCCGGCGGGCCGGTCCCCTCCGCCCACTTGCATTCGCTTTAAAGAGCCGGATAAAATAGGGAGCGTGTGATGGGTGAAAAAGAGAAAAAGAAGGAGGGTGCGGGGGGATATTGAGGTCGATCGGGCGTATCATTTTATCCCTTATGGGGCTCTTCCTTTTGACGGGCTATTGCCTTGGGGAGGACGCGGTATTTGTCGCTCATCTGGAGAAGATCTCGCGACTGGAGATGGAGCTCAGGCTCCTCGATCTGGAGCTGAACAGACCATGGGCGCTTTCCTCCGCCAAATATCAATACGTCTCCAGGATCGTCTCGGTGGCGGGGAAGGATACGATCACGGCAATCGTCTACGTATTTCCTTCGATCCTGAAAACGAGCGTAAAGGAGCGGAAGAAGCGAGTTTCGGAAGTCTGTGCGGCCCTTTTCGAGGAATATGAGACACGATTCTGGATGACCGATCCTGGTTCCAAGAAAGTGACCGGCGAGATAGGGACCCCTATAAGCCGTATGAAATCCTGCAATATGGCGGTGTACATATATACCGAATATCCTCAGAACCTCCTGCTGGCCGACTGGGAGTGCGGCTCCCTGCGTTACAAGAAGGAATTCCTCAGGAAATAGCCCCATCCGACCCCTGCGGCATCGGGTCCATTCCGGAGAGGATAATAATCCTGCAATTCATAAATTAACGAACGGGTTTTGACAAAATTCTTCAATTCACGAACAGGTCGAGATTGGTTTGGAATCCACTGTCTTTAATATCAGCAGCTTATCTCAGCGGAGACATTTGGCACCGTAAATGCAACTATCACTCCCAAGAAGTTAAATAAACCATGAGGTGTCTAAATGAAGAAAGCAGCATTGATCGTATTGGCCCTTCTTATCAGCGTAGTATTCGTCTCCACCGGTTTTACCCAGGACAAGCCGGCCGCCGCTCCTGCAGACAAGGCCGCAGTAGCCGCCCCTGAGAAGAAAGACGATGGCGCAGTAAAAGAGACCAAGAAGGCGAAGAAAGCAAAAAAGGCAAAAGCAAAAAAAGAAGCAAAACCTGCCGAAGACAAAGCAGCAGCACCCGCCGAGAAAGCTCCCGAGCCCGCAAAGAAGTAGTACTACCCGTACGAACGGCGGGAGCCTTGAGCTCCCGCCTTTTTTATTGATTCATCCGAAGGGATGGACCATTTCTGGAACACTCACACTTCTCTTCAACTTTTCTCCCCCAATTTTTCAAATAATCGAAACGAGAGTCGGAACAACTCCTTGACGGCAGGAGAAGGACGTCTTACGGTGTTGAGGGAGGGAGCGTGAGATCGCTCCTTTCCCGCACGATTGACCAAAATGGAGAAAATAAATTCGAAACTTTCCTTGACTGGGATGGGAAGGATATTATATAGGTATTCTATACTACCTAAATTGAGCAGCCCCGCACCCCCTCTAAAGGGAGTCAGGGTGAGGGCGATCGACAAAGGCTTCTATCCCGGAGAGGGGACGCAATTCCTGTATTTCGGAGGGAAAGTGCCGCTATAGCGGACTGCCCCCTTCACTGGAAAAACAGAAACGAGCGCCCATGGACGGAGTTCTATTGATGACTACACGTGAGTCCGGCGGGCGGAAGCGGCAGGTGAACCAGCAGCTATCACGGACATAGCGGAGGGCGGGAATCATGGAAACGAGAATAGCAAGAGTCAGGCAGTCCAGGGCGAAGAAGGTGACGGAGCATGTCGTAAGAGGACGTAACCGTAATCTCCGGGAAGCACGGATCTCGGAGTTCACGGAGTATGCGGACGGCTCGGGTTATGCCGAGGGCCTCCTCAAGATATTAAAAATCGAGCCTGAGTGGACCGTGCTCGACGTGGCATGTGCGGGCGGGACTCTGGCGATCCCTCTCGCATCGAGAGTGAAGAGCGTCACGGCAATGGACCACTCGAGGGAGATGCTCGATCTCCTGGAAGAGCGTTGCGCCGAGAGGAGTATAAAGAATATTTCTCCTGTCAGGGGGTGGTGGGACGACAACTGGTCTGCCCTCAAGATCGGGGTCCATGACGTGGCCATTGCTTCACGGTCCCTCGGTTCCCATGATCTTCTGGATTCGGTGATGAAGCTGAACAGGGTTGCCAGAAAGCAGGTCTATATTTCGCAATGTGTCGGAGACGGTCCCTTCGACCGCAGGATCTATGAGGCGACCGGCCGAAAGCTCGAGATGGGTCCCAGCTATACCCATATCTACTATAACCTCCTTTATCAGCACATGGGCATCCTCGCCAATATCGCCTTCGTCCGCGAAGACTATGCCAATGACTGGGCGAGCCACGAGGAAGCGGTCGAGGCCCAGAAGTGGATGTTTCAGGACCTGACCGAGGCGGAAGAGGACAAACTGAGGGCCTTCATGAAAGAACACCTCCTAAGGGTGGACGGAAGATGGAGGCTGCCTTATGAGATGCAGTGCAACTGGGCCATAATGTGGTGGGAGAAAGAGTAGAGGCCTAAGCGGAGGACCTTGCGCCGTCGCCGCCTATAGTATGAGAGGAGCGCGAACCGTGAAAAAATGTCTCCTCCTCACCACGGCAGTTCTTATGCTCTTGTCGTGCTCGGTCATCCGCAAGGATCTCATGAGCGAAGGCATAAGGAAATTTTCCTTTCTTGAAGTAATGAAAGACCCCGGCCGATATGAGGGGAAACTTTTCATTCTCGGCGGTAAAATCGCTTCGGTGAAGCTGACCGAAAGAGGCTCCCTGATAGAGGCAGTCTATGTGCCCGTAGACTGGACCGGTGAACTGGAGGGGGTACCCCAGCCCACGACGAGGTTTCTCGCCCTCTACCCCAAAGACAGGGGCATGCTCGATCCGGTAATCTATAAAAAGGACAGGGAGATCACCCTCGCGGCCTTCTTCCGGGGAATCGAAGAGGGGAAAATCGACGATATGAAATACACCTTTCCCTCTTTCGTGGCGGAACAGGTATATCTCTGGGAGGAGACCCCTTCGGTGCTTTACGCGCCCTACTATCCCTGGGGTTCATCTTATTACCGCTATCCCGGGGGATATTGGCGGCGTTGATGTTTTCCGCCTTTCCGTTGGTTTCATAGGGAAGGATCTTTTCTCACCCGTCAGAAGCATCCGAAGTATTTTGGAATATACAACGAAAACCAATTATGTTACAATATTTTTCCCGGGTGTTCATATTTTTTTGAGTGGAGATGCCGGGGGCTTCGCAGGGGTGAATGGAATTTTGCCCCTCTTTTTTTGGATGACGTTATAACCGTAGGGCCATAACGAAGGAGGAGTACATGGGAGGTTTGAAAAGCTTTTCCCTTTTCTTTTTGGGGTTTATCTTACTCTTCACCTCATGTGTCGGGGCGGAAGAGATCAACCTTTCCGTCGCCGCAAGCCTGAGAGAGGCGGTGAGCGCTCTTGCCGGCGGGTTCGAAAAGAAGAACCCCGGTATCAGGTTTCAGAGCAATTTCGGCGGCTCCGGCACATTGGCGAAGCAGGTGGAGAACGGCGCGCCATGCGATCTTTTCTTCTCTGCAAATACGGAGTGGGTCGATTTTTTGAAAGAGAAGGGACTGGTTGACGGAAAGAACGTGTTTCTCTTCGCCTTCAATGAGCTCGTCTTCGTGGCTGGGCCGGAGTCCGGGGTAAAAAATATAAAGGATGTGGTGAAGCTGGAGAGGATTTTGCCATCGGGAGCCCGAAAAGCGTTCCTGCCGGTCAATATGCCGTGGAAGCCCTTAAAAAAGCCGGCATTTACGGGCAGCTCGAAGGGAAGCTGGTCATGGCACGGGACGTGAGGGAATCACTCATGTACGCCGACAGGGGAGAAGTGAGCGGCGCCTTCGTCTACAGGACCGATGCGGAGCAGATGGCGAAACACGTGAAGATTCTCTTTGCCGTTCCCCAGGCGCTCTACCCCCGGGTCACCTATCCTGTCGCGCTTACTTCGAAGGGTGCGAGGAAAACCGGTGGGCGGGCTTTTTATGCCTTTCTCCGGTCGCCCGAAGCAAAAACAGTCCTGACCCAGCACGGGTTTATGGTAAAATAATCTCCCATGACGGCTTTTTCCCCCGCTGATTATTCGGCCATATTCCTCTCCCTCAAGGTTGCGGTAGTCGCGACCCTCATCTCTCTTCCCTTCGGCTTTGCCGTCGCCTACCTCATGACCTACGAACGGTTTCGCGGGAGGGTGGCCCTCGATGTGGTGGTCAATCTGCCTCTCACCCTGCCGCCCGTGGTGATCGGCTACCTCCTGCTCATGCTCCTCGGACAAAGCGGCTGGATCGGGAAACAGATACTCCAGCCCCTCGGCATAACACTTATCTTCACCTGGAAGGCAGCGGTCATCGCGACGGCGGTGGTCGGTTTCCCCCTCATGGTGAGATCCATCGGGACCGGCATGGAGACCATCGACAGGGGCCTAATCGAGGCCTCCCGGACTCTCGGCGCGGGCAGGCTCGACACGGTCCTGACCGTGATCCTCCCTTTGTCCGTGCGGGGACTTGTCGCGGGCTCGGTACTCATGTTTGCCAGGGGATTGGGCGAATTCGGCGCCACGATCATTGTGGCGGGCAATATACCCGGCGTGACCCAGACCATACCGCTCGCGATTTACGAATATGTGAGCTCACCGAGGGGCGACGCTATGGCCATGGCGCTCTGTCTTGTCTCGGTCGTAATCTCCGTGGTTGTCCTCTTCTTCCATGAGTGGCTGGGCAGGCGCATGGTAAGGGCAGACTGAGATGGAGCTTCGGGTTTCGGCACAAAAACGGATGGGACGATTTTTACTGGAAGCTGATTTTGTGATCCAAGGCGACCGGATCGGGATATTCGGCCCTTCGGGCGGAGGGAAGTCGACACTGGTAAGCCTCATTTCAGGGCTTCGCCACCCCGATCATGGAGTTATCGAGCTTGACGGCGAATGCCTCTTCGACAGCGCCAAAGGGATCAGGATGACCGCCGAGCACCGGCGGATCAGCATGGTCTTTCAGCAGCCCCACCTTTTCCCCCACCTGAGCGTGAGGGGCAATCTCCTCTACGGCTATAAACGCTGTCCTCCGGAGCTGCGCAAGATCACCCTCGAAAGCCTGGTTGAGGTTCTGAATATCGGTCCCCTTCTCCACCGTGGGGTGAAGAACCTCTCGGGGGGAGAGAAGCAGCGGATTGCCATAGGCCGGGCGGTGCTCGCGAACCCCCGCGTCCTTCTCATGGACGAGCCCCTGTCGGGTCTTGACGATACGCTCAAGTTCCAGATAATCCCATTCCTGAAGAATGCGTGCGAACAATTCAGGATACCCTATCTCTTCATCTCCCACTCCCTTACGGAGATGAGGATCATGACGGACCGGGTGCTCCATCTCGCGGACGGAAGGGTCACCGGCCAGACCACCGGCGAGGAGCTGGCGCGCAACACGATTGGAGAGAAGGGGCCGGGCTATCAGAACCTCCTCAGGCTGAAGGGTATCCGTCGCATGGATGGCCTTTGCGTCTATCCCTGGGGAGACCAGGAGCTGCTCATTTCGGGAGGCACGGAAGGGGAGGAAATCCTCTACGAGCTTCCCGCCACGGACATCATTCTCTTCAAGCGCCATCCGGAGGCGATCAGCGCCCGCAACCTTCTGAAGGGCAGCGTCACCGACCTCTTCCGGGCTGGCGGCAGGATCGGAGTGGAGCTCTCCTTCGGCGATAAACGGCTTGTGGCGGCAGTGGTACAGGAGGCGGTAGAGGAGCTCGAGATTGTACAAGGGGCGGAGCTGTATGCGGCCATAAAAGCCACCGCATTCCGGCAACTGGGCTGACGAGACTGCCCCGTTCTCCCACATCAAGGAGCAATGCATTGATCAGTTACGAAGAAGCGCTCAGGATAATACTTGAAAATACCCATGCCGGAGAGCCGGAAGAGCGGCCCGTGGCGGAATGCACGGGACAGGTCCTTGCTCAGGATGTCTTCGCTCGTCAGGGGTTTCCCCCGTCGGATGTCTCCGCCCGGGACGGATATGCCGTAAGGTCTCTCGATGTGAGGAGCGCCGGCCGTCAAAAGCCCGTTGTTCTCCGTACCATCGAGACCGTAAAGGCCGGTTCCATGGCCCGAAAAACGGTGGGTCCCGGGACCTGCACCCGCATTATGACTGGGGCCCATATACCGGAAGGCGCCGATTGCGTGGTGCAATTCGAAGACACCGATGAGCCGCGGGGACATCAAGGGGCCCGTGTTTTACGACCGAAAGAGGTGAAGATCTACATACCCGCGGAGCCGGGGACCCATATCCGGAGGGCAGGAAGCGCGATGAGCGAAGGAACGCTCCTCATGACCGCCGGGACCATCATTGGTCCCCCCCAGATTTCGGCGCTCGTCACCAGCGGTTTACACCGGGTCAAGGTGATTCGCCGTCCCCGTATCGGGGTGATCGCCACGGGAAACGAGCTGCAAAGCATGGGCAGGCCCCTGGTCCCGGGCAAAATATATAACAGCAACGGTCCCGCCGTGGCATCGATGGTTTCTTGCTATGAGGGGATCCCCAAGGTTCTCGGCATCGCCTGCGACCGCGAGGCATCGCTCCTTGCGAAGATTCGAAAGGGCTTGAAGTGGGATGGGATCATCACCACAGGAGGCGTCTCCATGGGCGACTACGACGTGGTCAGGCTTTTGATGGGAAAAGAGGGCAAGCCGCTCTTTTCCCGGGTGAAGATGGAGCCGGGAAGGGCGGTCCTCTTCAGCCTCCTTGAAAGAAAGGGCCCCGAGGGCGTGAAAATCACGGTCCCTCTCTTCGGTTTGGCCGGTCCCCCGGCCGCCGGCCTCGTCAATTTCGAGATGCTCGTAAGACCTGCCCTTCTCAAGATGCGCGGTGTCGAGACAACGGATCCCGCCGGGGTCGACGCCGTGGCAGCCGATGCATTTTCGAACGGGCGCCCGGTGCCTCTGGTGAAATGGACGATCTTGACGGGCTCTTGCGGCGCCTATTGCGTCACGCTCTGTGGGAGCCGGAACACGGGGGAGTCCATTCCCATGGAAAAGGCGAACTCCCTCGTAGTGATCCCCGCGGAGAGCTCGGTCAATCCCGGCGATACAATTCAGGTCCGCCCCCTCGATTGGGGTGGGGGAGCATTTTTCCCCTAAAAACCTACCCCGCCACTTCCCGAAGCAGCTCCTTAAGCTCCTCTATCTTATAAGGCTTGGTGATGACCCCCTTGAAGCCGTATTCCCGGTAGCGGGAGATGGCAGGGTCATCGGTATAGCCGCTCGAGATGATGGCCTTGATGGCAGGGTCCAAGGAGCGTATCCGGTCGAAGACCTCTTTTCCTCCCATGCCCCCTTTAATCGTGAGATCGAGGATCACCGCATCGAAGGGCTCTTTTGATTCAAGGGCGCGGGCATAAAGGGAGAGGGCTTCCCTTCCATGTGCGGCGAGGGCTACCTTATACCCCAGGTGGGCGATGAGCTTTCCCCCTATGGCCCGTACATTGTCGTCGTCATCCATAAAGAGGATCTTCTTCTCGTGAGGCGGGGGAGGAACAGGTGAAGGGGCGGGTCCCGCCTTGTACGCGGGCAGGGTGATATGGACGCTGGTGCCTTCGTTCGGGACGGACTCCACGATCAGGTGGCCGTTATGCCTCTTCACCGCGGAATAGGCAACGGCGAGGCCCAGTCCCATGCCCCGCTCCGCGCCCATGCCCTTGGTGGTGAAGTAAGGGTCGAATATCTTCGGGAGGTCGGAAGGGCGTATCCCCTTGCCTTTATCCTTTATGGAGATCTTCACATACTCTCCCGGGGGAAGAGGAAGGCCCTCTTCGCCGGTAATGGTCATATTCGCCCCTTCTATCTCTATCGTGCCCCCATCGGGCATGGCTTCACGGGCATTGAGTACGATATTGTGGATCGCCTGGCCGATCTGGAGCTCGTCCGCGTCCACCAGGAAGAGCTCCTGGGGTAGACGGCTGACGCATTCCACATTGGAGCCCGTAAGGGCAATGGGGGAAGAGTCTCTCACGAGCTCGCGCAGGGAGAGGACCTTTCTCGTGGAGCTGCCCCCTTCCGAGAAGGTGATGAGCTTCCTCGTAAGCTCCTTGCCCGCAAGAGAGATGCGCTCCGCTTCGGCGAGGAAAGAGAACTCCTCGCTCTCGGGAGGCAGGGCGATCTTGGCAATGGAGATATAGCCGGTCACCGCCATCAGGAGGTTATTGAAGTCATGGGCGATGCCGCCCGCGAGGGTGCCTATGGACTCCAGGGTGCGCTTCTTCAGGAGCTCCGCTTCTATCTGTTTGCGGGGGGTGACGTCGCGGGATATACCGAGAACGCCGACAACATTGCCATTGTCCCACAAGGGCCTGTTATGGACCTCCACCCATAACGTCTGAGAATCACCCCGGGGGTAGGTGAGGGCAAGCTCGTAGGGCGGAATGAACTCCCCCGTCATGTGCCGGTCGAAATTCCTCTGTGCCACGTCCCGGTATTCCGGCTGCACCGCATCCAGGAAGGGGCGCCCCAGGAACCACTCTTTCGGGTGGCCGGAGCGCTTCGCGATCACGTCATTGACGAAGGTAAAGAGGCTCTCCCTGCCTATGATGTAGACACCGTCGCTCAGGCTCTCGAGGAGCGTGCGGTTCCAGAGCTCGCTCTTTCTCAGGGCCTCTTCCGTCTGCTTCCGCGCTGTAATGTCTTCGATGGTGCCTTCATAATAAACGACGCGGCCCTCCGCGTCACGGGCCTCGCGCACGTTCATGGAGACCCACATCATGGTCCCGTCTTTTTTATGAAAGGTGGTCTCGAACCCCTCCACATAGCCCTTTTCCCCGCACAGCTTATGGAGCCTCAGGCGGTCTTCCGCATGGACGTACTGCTCCTTCCCTATATCCCTGACCGTGGCCATCAGCTCGTCAGGAGAGTCGAATCCGCACTTTCTCGCGAGGGCGAGGTTGGCGCTCAGGAACCGGCCGTCGGGCGTGGTCTGGAAAATGCCCATCACGGCATTATCGAATATGGCGTGATATTTTTCCTCGGTGCGTTTTAATGACCCCTCCGCCTCGCGGCGCTCCGTGACATCCCGGTCGAAACCGAGGTAACCGGCATAGGATCCCTGCCTGTCGAAAAGGGGGGTCCCGCTCGTCTCGATGACGACAAGTCTGCCGTCTTTACGCATGTTAAGGTTCTCGAGCCCGGAAAAAGGGCTATATTCCCGGGCGATGCGCATAAACTCGGAACCGATCCGCTCTGCCTCGGAAGAGGGCATAAAATCGAAGGGTGTTCTGCCCAGCACCTCCTCGGGCTCGTACCCGAGGACCTCTTTTACTCTCGGGCCGGCATAGGTATAGACATGGTCCGCATCGATCTGCCATACCCAGTCACTCGTCGCCTCCAGAAGAGAACGGAACCGCTGCTCGCTTTCCCGCAGCGCCTCTTCCATTATCTTTCTTTCGGTAATATCGGTAACGACGCCTTCCAGGGCGATCGGCCTCCCCGCGTCATCGCGCACGAGGATATTAGTCTGGTATAGCCACCTTTTTTCCCCTGATTTGTGAAGGATCTTATATTCATAGGAAGGCTTTATCCTGCCTTCCACGAGTTCCTGCCATTCATTCCTGAAATAATCGGCACACGCGGGATCGAGTATTTCGGCGATCAAAAGGGGGCGTCCATAGATCTCCTCCGGGGTGTACCCGGTGAGCGCGGTAGAGGCGGAGCTCACATACTCATACCTCCCGTCGGGAACCCGCATCCGATAAATCATCTCCCGGGCATTCTCCACCAGCCGGCGAAACAACCCTTCGCTCTTCCTTACCGATTCCACCGTAAGGGAAAGGGCGCGCAACTCCCGCTCCAGCTCGGCAATACGTACCCGCGCCGCAGCCGGCTCATCCATGAGGTCCAGTTTCACATCGTCTTTACCACCCATCGACGCGTCTCCAGGTTGGGAAGGAAAGATACTACCCACGGTAATAGTACACCATGAAGAAAATTATGTAAATTGAGTGAAAAGAAAAAAAAGTTATTTATAGTTACTCAGTAATTATGGAACTGATTGTATACCGCGCCCCCGCGCTTTTGCATTCTTTCTCTCTTCTTCCCCCCCATTCGACGACGACGGGGCTGCATTTTTCTGCAGATCGAGGCGGTGACGAGGAGCCGACGAAGGCGTACATATGGTAGTCAAGGAAAGTGACAACGCGGTCGACGTTGAGATGGGGAATACCGTTATTATGGTATCCCGTCACCCGGTGCCTCATTATATATTGGAGATTCTCTTATATGCTTGTAATTCTGTGAATTGTTTTTTTGCCAATCGATGACGCCGGTGCGCAGTCTTTCTCAGATCAAGGCGACGAGGAGGAGGGCAGTGAAGGCGTACTTCTAGTACGTCGAACTGCGTGACGACGAAGGCAACGCAGAGATGGGGAAGAATGCGCCCCGGCGTCAGCCGAATTTGTGGGCTATACCGTACCCTCCGACAGGATATCTCCACTCGATATTCAGATTAGGGCAGCCGATCCGGCAGGAGCCGCACTCCAGGCATCCCTCGTAGGCTACCACGATCCGGTCCTTCTCCCTCCTGTATACGTTGGCCGGGCAGAAGTAGAGGCAGGGCTCTTCTTCGCACCGGGTGTTACACAGGCCCTGGTCGATTATTTTTATATGGGCCTCTTCATTCACCTTGAACCGGTCCAGGAACAGCTTATCTTCTACCTTTGTCGTCATCGCACGCTCCTCATGCCGTCCCAGAGGATCTCCAGCATCTCGAGGGGAGAGAATTCCCGCCGGATCTTTCTCCAGATGGCCCCCTGCTTTTCTTTCTTCGGGACGCCGTCAACGGTAAGCATCTCCCTTGCCCCATGGGCGGCCAAGGCGGGCAGGGACGTGAAGAGTTCATGGTGGTGGAGGCGAAACGGGCCGAAGCGGCGATATTTCTTCATATCCTTCATGATGTAAGAGCCCTCGAGCCTCGACTGGTACCCCTCGAGGCCGCGCCTCGTGAAATCGCCTTTTTTGAATGCCTCCATCACGGCCTCCGCCGCAAACCGGCCGGACGTCATGGCCATATTCGAGCCTTCCCGGTGGAGGGCATTGAAGAGCATCCCCGAATCCCCCGCGATGAGCCATCCGTCGCCGGTAAGCTTCGGGATTGCGTCGTACCCGCCTTCCGCGATCCAATGAGCCATATATTCCTTCGGTACACCGCCTTTTATAAGGGGCGCCACCATGGGGTGGGCCTTGAACTCATCGAGCATCTCATAAGGCTTTATCCTGTTCTTCGTAAAATCGGAGAGGTTGGCGCCGATACAGAGGGAGAGGGAATTTTTGTTCGTGTAGATCACGGCAATGCCGTCCATGCCTCCTGTCACCTCACCTATTATCTCGATCGTCACCCCCTGTCCCGATTCCACGTTGAACCTGTCGTTGATCACCTCTTCGGGAAGGCCGATCACCTCCTTCACTGCCAGGGCCACATCAACGGGCTTCGGCTCGGGCCGGAACCCTGTTTTGGCTGCCAGGGCAGAATTGATGCCGTCTGCCAGGAGGACCACCCGGGCCGACACATCCCCGTCAGGGCGGTCCGTCTTTACCCCGGTCACCCTGCCGCTGCCGTCCCTTATAAAATCGGTCACCACTGTGGCCGGTACGAGCAGCGCCCCCTGCTGAGAGGCCTGACCGGCAAACCACCTGTCGAATTTGGCCCTTCCCACGGTAAAGGCGTTGAGGCTGCGGCGCTCGTAGAACACCTTGTCCCTGTAAGAGGTGCTGAAGCCGCCCTCCTTCGAGAGGAACCAGAGCCGCGACTCGACGATGTTTCTTTCATAAGGGCACGACTTACCCGCAAAATCGGGGACGATCTGCGCGAGATCGTGCCCGTAGAGCACGCCCCCGGAAATGTTCTTCGCCCCCGCGGATTCTCCCCTTTCGAGGAGAATCGTCTTTACGCCCCCCGCAGCCAAAACGTGCGCCGCCGAAGCACCCGCGGGTCCCGCCCCTACCACGGCTACATCGAATTCTTCATTCATGCTAACCCCTCTTTCATGCTGCTTAGCTTCCTCAACTCTTCGATGAGAAGGGGCACGATCGTCCTGTAATCCCCCACGATGCCTGCAGTGGCTACGGTAAATATTGGGGCCCCGGGATCGGAATTTATGGCCATAATCTTATCGGAACCCTGCATGCCTACCAGGTGCTGTACTGCCCCGGATATGCCGACGGCAATATAGAGCTTTGGTGAGACGGTCTTGCCTGTCTGGCCCACCTGCCGCTCGTAGGGCATAAGACCCGCCTCCACTACCGGTCTCGAACAGGCCACGACTCCCCCGGTGACATCGGCCAGCTCCTGAAGGAGCGGCATGGACTCGGGGTCGCACGCCCCCTTTCCCGCCACGACAAGGGTCTCATAGCGGGTGATGTCGATCGCTCCCGCACCCGCCTTATCCTCGATAAACTGAAGAATGTCAGGCAAATCGCCGCCGGGGGGAACAAAGGGATAAGACACGATCTTTCCGGTCCTCTCCTCGTCCTTTTGGCCTGCCTTAAATACCTTCGGTCGCACGGTGCTCATCTGGGGACGGTGGCGCTCGCAGAATATGGTTGCCATTATGTTGCCGCCGAAAGTAGGCCTCGTCATGAGGAGCAGTCGTTTCTCCTCGTCGATATCGAGACCCGTGCAATCGGCGGTGAGGCCCGTCTCGATCTCGGTGGCCACGATGCTCGCCAGATCACGGCCGAGAGGCGTGGCGCCGATGAGCACTATCTCGGGCCTGACCGCACGGCAAAGGTCCGACAACGCTCTCCCGTAGGGTCTCGAAAGATAGGTCCCGAGCAGGGGATCGTCCATGACGTGGACATCGTCACACCCGTACGCAACCGCCTCCCGGGCGATATGGTCCACCCCATGGCCGGGAAGGAGGCCGGTCACGGTGGTTTTCAATTTCGCGGCGAGCTCCCGGGCCTTGCCTATGAGCTCCCATGATACGGAGGCTCCTTCGCCCCCTGCGACCTCGATGAAGACAGCCACGCCACGGTAATCGGCGTAAGGATTCTCCACGGGAGTCTCTCCCGCGGCCTCGGCCCGCGCCTTGCGCTTTTTTTTCTCGAATTTGACTGCTTCCACGGGACAGACGTCCCGGCATTTCCCGCATCCGATGCAGAGTTCGGGATCGATCAGCGCCACCCCGTTCTCCATGGTAATCGCGGCGACGGGGCATTCGGCAACGCAGATCTGACAGCCTATGCACTTATCGGATATGATCTCGGCGACTTCAATGCCTTTGAGGTTTTTTGCCATGGATCAGCCTTCCTCCCCAGTCTCCATGCCAACGGGCGATGGTTCGCCGGCAAGGAGGAGGTTAAGGCAGTCCCGGACTGCCTGCCCCGGGTCCCGGTCTGCAAAGAAGACCGGTCCCCCGTGTTTCACGGGAGGAGAGAATATCTTCCTCACCCATGTGGGCGAGCCTTTGAGTCCCAGTCTCGACGGTTCCCCCCCGATGTCGCTGCCCGTCCAGAGGGTGATCCCCGTCCTTATAGAGAGGATGAGCTGCGGCAGGGGCGCCCTCCTCGGTTTCGCGAGGTCGAGCTCCACGGTGAGGACCGCGGGCATAGGGGCCCGTATTGTTTCGATCCCTCCCTCAACTTTTCTCTTCACCGTAATATGTCGTTCGGATTCGTCGATTTCCACAATCTCGCTCACGTAAGTAAGCTGGGTGAAGCCGAGCCGCGTGGCGATGCCCGGCCCTACCTGGGCGGTATCCCCGTCAATGGCTTGCTTACCGCACAGTACCAGGTGGACCGGTGCTTCCTGTGCGAGTTTTTTGATCGCGAGGCCGAGGGTATAGCCGGTAGCGAGGGTATCGGCCCCGGCAAAGGCGCGGTCCGACAGGAGAATGGCCTGGTCTGCCCCAAGGGAAATTGCCTCACGCAGCACCTCGTCCGCCTGAGGGGGGCCCATGGAGAGGACCGTCACCCGCCCTCCGAATCGATCCTTCAGGGCGAGTGCCGCCTCCAGGGCGACCATATCGTAGGGATTCGCGATAGACTCCACCCCCGAGCGGATGAGCGTATTCGTTTCGGGATCTATCTTCACTTCAGCCGTATTCGGCACCTGTTTGATACAACAGACAAGGTTCATCAGATCTCACCATCCGGGTTGTTAGGGGAAAAGGCGCATTGTTGCACCCGCTTTTCTATTAAGATAAGAACGACGAGGGACAAAAACAACGATGTCTATGTGCAATTCCGAGAGGGAGAGCCAACCGGTTTCACCTTACTCCGGAAGAATTCGCGAACCACACCCGCAGGTCCTAGTGGTGAGAGGGTGTTATGACAGCCGAACCGCCCCCTCCTCCTCCACCACCTCCCGCTATTGCAATGATTCCGGCGGCTGCTGCAACGCCGACCAGGAAGAGTGCCACCGTTCCTTCCGAAAATCCGGCCATCGCATCACTTCCCGCCGCAGATCCCGCTCCTGCCGCGGACGCCTCCGGGCCCGCGACTGCCGCGCCTTCCTGTGCCCCGAGATCCGTCGCGGGAACAATGGCGACGAATAAAAATATGAATGCCAGTGTCACGCCGATTATACGCTTTGGTACCGTCGAGTCACACATCTTTTCCCTCCGGAAACAAGAATTGAAATAGCGTGCCTAATCTAAAGGTGTTAACACTGGGTGAATTTGTCAATTATTTTTGACCGGCCAGTATCGGGAGGAGAGGACGCGGGAGGGATAGGATCAGTACGTTTGAAACAGGTTCTTGATGCCTGTTATTCTTTTAACGGCATTCTGCCGGATGGGATGAAAACTCCGTGCATCCCGATATTCAGCGGCCTTTTCATTTGTGAGCTTTGAGTCCAAAGAGCGTTGCTTCACTATTAGTTGGTCGCGTATATGATCAACCCTTGCTCTATGCCTTCGTAATTTGCTCGGTATTTTGCGTGTTGTAAAAGCTCATGCCCGTGCCGCCGAAGTCGGCGACGTATCATACTTAATTAAGCAGCGCGAGGCGGCAGTCCTTGATCAAGGCTGACCCCTCGCGCCTTGCACTATGGCCCCAGGTCGACCCGCTACCGGCCCTCCACGCCCTGATTATTCTTGCTCTGGTTAAAATCGTCTACCAAATCTGCTACCGTCAGTTGCACCGCATATTCCACTTCTTCTTTCAGCTTTTTGCCCCCGTCGGCCATAAGCAACGACATGCTCGATGTCCGGTTATGGTCAACCGAATTGTACCAGATTTTCCTCTTCCACAAAACGTTGTTCATCGAATCGGTCATCTTGACCGTCGCGACAGTCCGCAATCCATAACCATCCGCAACTTCGACGAAGGTGTCCATGGCAAGAAGCCCATCTGTCGTTTTCCGAAAAGTGTCATCACGAGGCTTTCCCTCATAAATTAGTTTCGAAGAACTGGGAAGGCACACGCTAAGCCTCTCGAAGAGGTCTTTATGGACACGTTCGGCAAAATCAGGCAGACTATATTTCGCCTGTATTTCGTCTCCTTCATCCGACATCATTCTCCTCTTGGAGTGGTGATATACCGGAGCCGCGAGGGGAGGAAAAATGTACCAAGACGGCACCGCCGCCGCCACCCCTTTTACCGTTTTGCCGGTACCCTCCACCATATATCCAGAAGGATATCTCACAAACGTGATCTCTTTGACGGATGCCAGATCCTTTTTCACCACAGGTTTATTGGAGGCACATCCGTGAACCAGAAAAATGGTGAGGCAAAGTAGTGATAACGCCAAGAGTTTTCCGCGCGCCATAGTAACCTCCGTCATCTCGATTTCTGATTTTACCGTTCATGGACCTAGCCACCGCAACGGGCACTTTTCCTCTTAAAGCAGTTTCTAATGATAACAAGAACAAAAAGTCGTCAAAAAAAGATGCACCCAATCTGAAGGGTTCTTTTTGCCAAATTAACCGGCGAAGGTGTGCTTTGAGGGACGCAATTGACCAGTGGGACAAACCTTTTGCTATCCCCTTCTCTATTACCTAGTGTGTATTTCATTTTCCTCTTATTCTGTGTCGATTTCAAGTGAAAATTAGATGTAAAAGCCGTTAAATGTCATTTGGAAGCAGCCACACTTCGGCGGAAGCCAGGGGTTTGAAGTTTTCGGGTGTTGTCGAATCTTTAGAATGATTTATTCCTTTTTACATACTTCGTGATGCCGGGACGGGTCTGTGCTCACTGCGCCTTGCACCGTTGGGTCTACCCGCTCGGTGAGGAGAAACGCTCCGAAGGGCAGCCGCCCGTGTGTTTTATTTTTAATTTGGAGGCTACTCTTTCTCTCTCTATTTCTTCCCGTACGCCAGCTTGTACACCACACTTTCGGGGCGGAGCCGTTCTTTCTCTATCTCCTTAAAAGGGACGAATATATCGGTCTCGCTCACTGCCCCGAGAGGGCCTGCGGGCCCTAAGGCGTAGGCATTATAAAAGAAGCCTATGCCGTCCGAGGTAATGTAGAAATAGGGGTCGTTGAGGCTGTTTTCTTTGAATTTGGTGTAGCCTGCATCCTTCAGGCTTTTTGCCTTTTTATCTATCTGGGCCAGCTCTTCCTTGAGCTTCTTTGTGACGATCGTCCCGAGATAGGTGTCGTACCCATCTTTGAAGATATCCTTTAACAGGAGCGCCGCGCCTTTTTCAAGGTTGATGACCGTATAGCTCGTATCCGGAGTTCCCCGGGTGCCTCCCATATATTCCCATGATTCGTTTTTTATAGTGAGTATGCTGTCCTGGTTGAAGACGGTGGACATCTTTTTGGTCGTCTCCATGTGGTCACTGCCTGCGCCGTCTTTTTCGGCCTGAAGGCACTCGGCGCGGAACTCTTTCGACTCCAGGTCGATGGCTTTCCGGGGGTCGCCCTTTGCGGCTGCGAGGTTTCTGTCTCCGAAGAAGATCTTCCACACCGTGCCCCGTATCTTCTCGAGGTTCTTATTGTCGCCGTAGCCGGTCGGATGAAGATAGAGCCGCTCGAACTCGCATTTCTCGATCAATTTGCTTTTGCCCTGGCGGGTCCAGTCTTTCGAGTATATGGTGAAGGCCACGGTATCGAGGGCCACCTTCAGTGTGACGGGAAGGGACCTCTTCTTATCCCTGCTTGCCCAGGTACCCTGAAAGGAGCCGTCATTGGCGAGATCGCCCTCAAAAATCGCCCCCTTCTCCTCCTTCAGCCTCACCTTCGATTTGATCATTTGTCCCTTCACCTTGATCGGCGTACCGTACTTTTCATAATAATAAGAGCCCTCAAGGCTCTGCCCGATCTTCGTCAATTCCATCTGCACCCTGGCCTTGCCCACAGTCCCTTCCAAATCCCGCTGAAAGTCCTGTCCCCGTACGGGACCGGCAAGAAACAGCGCAACCGCGCATATAACGACCCACGACAAAACCGCCATTTTCTTCATCCCCTTACCCCCCCCAATAAGCAGACAGCAGATTTCTTTCTTGTAAACAAGGCGCCGGGATACCCATAACACCCGGATATTGGTCAATCTTCAAAACCAAACATTCCTTCCCCGGCATCCATATTATTAAATTAATAGAGGCTGTCCAAGTGTATGCCGAACTCAGTTGCCCATCCATCACACCTGTACAAGCTCTATCGGATTTTCAGTCAACCGCTCCAACCGATCCTTCCTCACGATCACATCTATCTCTATGCCTATGGCGCCGTGGAGAGGAAGGATGAATTTGGGCTCAAGGGCTATTACCATCCCCTCTTTCAGCACCCTTTTGTGTTTTGCCGTGACTACGGGAAGCTCATTCACCTCTAATCCTATTCCGTGTCCCAGGAAGGAGACCTGGCTCTCTCCGTGGCCCATGAAGTATTCCTCCAGCCCGGCTTTCTTCACCATGGCATAGGCTCGCTCCCACAGTTCGGTGCAATCCACCCCCTCCTTACCCGAAGCCATGGCATCCTCTAAGATCGCCTTCGATGTCTCGTAAGGCTTCCGGAAGACCTCCTTCAGCTCGCCCGCGACAAAGGCTCTCGTCTCATCCGCATGATAGCCGTTATATCCCGCCACATAATCGATGGTGACAGGCACGCCCCGCTCCACCTTCTTGAATGTGGAGCCGTGAGGCACGGCCGGGCTGATTCCCGCTCCGGGGAGAGGACCGTCCACAAAGGTGGGTATCACGCCGCTCGCCCCCGATTGGATCGTCATCATCATGATCTCCTGATTGATCCCCCGCATCCTGTAGCCCCCGTGGTGGCCGAGCCGCCTGCCCGTTGCCACGAGCGCCGCCTCGATCTCAAGCTCGCTCACCCCTTCACGGACGAGGTCCCTCGCGGCCCGATATACCCCGTCAGATATATGACCCGCCTTTTTCAGCTGATCGATCTCAAAGGCGCTTTTAATTATTCTCAGCTCTTTTATAGCCGGCGTGATGTCCACGGCCCGGCCGATGCCCAGGGTACGCTTCATCCGCTCGAACGCGGAGACCGGCAGCACATCGAGCTCAAGGCCGGTGACGCCTTCCGAAACCCCTGCATTCCGCAGGATCGCCCCCGCCTCTTTCTCATTTTTTACCGGGATAATCGAAAAAGGAGTCTCCCCCTTTGCCCGCTCCCTGCCTTTCTCAAGGAAGAGCATAGGCTCGCCGTTGACAGGCACGGCAACGATGCCCTTTGCCATGGTGCCCGTGAAATAGAACCTGTTCACGTTCTCATAAATGATTGCCCAATCGATGGAAGCCTCCGCCATAAGGCGCTGAAGCCCTCCAATTCGCATAAAAAGGTCAGATTCCGGTGTGTACTCCCCGCTTGCGTTCATATCAACCATAGTCCCTCATTCTCCTTTCACACCATCTTACCAGAAGAAGACGGGCGAAACACATGATTTTCGCAGAATCGCGTTGTTCCCCGCTATTACCGGGTTTTCGGATGTTTTGGAGTCCCGTAACCTTTTGAATATCCATAATACCGATTACTTCGTCATCCCTCCCAGCATCCGCTTCATTTCCCGGCATCAATATTGTTATAATAATAGCAGCCGGCTGCTGTGGACGCGGGAATTCGGCGGAGGTTCCAGATGGACCGTCAGGCGAGGATTGGAGGCCGGAACTTGTGAAGAAATCAGTTTACCGAAGCCTCTGCTTTTGCTTTTGACTATAGTTTTACGGTTAGTCATGTGACTAGGGCCGGTATTTCGACCGTAGCTTCTTGCCAGTCATCTTAGGTGGAGCTATTTGCTTCTTGTCCCTCTCTCATCCCCTTACCTCTTTCCTTTCGTCATCCTGCACATCGCGGTTTCCAGCAGAGTCTGATCCATAGCTTTATATTGTAGGTGAGGCAGGCCCAGATCGCCTCCGTCTCCGCCTTGATCCGTCCCCGGAGATGGAACTGGCGAAGCCCGAACTTATCCTTTATCCATGCGTTGGGGAATTCGGCCA